>CAYVFQ010000120.1:0-2475 GCA_964451045.1 uncultured archaeon | reverse complement strand
ACGATGAGTTGACCCGCCGCGCCGTACAAGAATTCACATATAATTTATAAAACTATATCTGATATTAGCGATAGAATCTACGCGGTCGGGTCCAACGATTTGTTATCTGGCGACTCAAATGTTCTTAGATTCCATTTTCTGTTGAAGTCTTGTACCATTTTTATAACACGCTTTATCAAGGATTATATTGATTTATTTCTTTTCATTTATTGTTGCTGTTATCGTCCATTGTGTTCTAGACAGTCCCAAATACTTATATATTCGAGGATGAGTATCGGGGTCTTCAACAAAGGACCATTCATCTATTACTTTTATACCGTCCCCATAGGTTTCAAGTTCATGGGCATTTTTAATTCCAAAATTGTATGACGAACCCGAATCTAGGCCAAGCTCTTTCTTCATTTTCATTATAATAATCTTCTTCCAAATGCCTCTGGTATATCGATCAGTCACAACTTCTAGTACAATTTGTGAATGATAAAATTTCTCAGAAAATGTCTTAAAAAGGTTTATGGCATCATCCCTGTCCAGATACATAAACAATCCCTCGGCTATCAGAAGGACATTCCGATTCCCTTTTTTTGTCACTTTTTCAATCCACGAGGTATCCAAAACTGAACAACCAATTAGTTTGTAATTAAGTTTATCTTTTAGAATCTCTTTCTTAATTTCGATTACTTCATGTAGATCAAGCTCAATATATTGGCATTTCTGATTGTTTATCCTCCAATACCTTGTGTCAAAGCCGCATCCAAGGTTCACAACAATACATTTTGGATTATTGGCAATAAAATCATTAACAATTAAGTCGTATTTACGAACTCTGATAGCAATATGGCTTGTGAGTCTCGTGGCCAGTTTCCTTTTGAATAACTGCTCTTGTTCATCTCCGGAAGCTAAAGAGACAAATCTATTCAGACAATATTCGGCCATTGGGTCCTTAATAATTGGATTCCGTTTTTTCGATTCAATAACATGACTTCTTAGTGTAACAATAGCAGTTCTTGATATATCTGATAATTTCATAGTTTGTTTCCTATTATTGCATTTACGATTAATAACAGCTTCATTTATTTGTTTCTCTAAAAGTTAGGTCTAATAGCTCGAATAACGCCAGATAACGTGAAGCTGAGTTGCCGCGCCGATTCAGACAGCCCGGCCCGATCATACAACGCAAACGCGCCGATCCAGTCGTCCCTTACGCGGTCAACTCCAGCGTCATGTTAAGCGGCGAAAATATTGAAAAGAAAAACTGATACCATTATAGTTCGAAGATCATCTTCTGCAGAACAAAATAGATAACGCCACTCTGAGGCCTGATCATGGCTAATGTGTTGCTTGCATTTTGAATGCAAAGAGATACATTCGGGTACTTTTTCAAGGAGCTCTATAAATCTGGCATTGTGCTTATTAAAGATTACAAGAGCAGCTTTGCAGTCTCTCCAAGTCAAATATGAAAGTAGTTGATCGATAGCTTCTACCAGTTCCTTAGCACCCCTCCATATCTTGCACTCGGCGATGAAAGCGGATCGATTCTTATCTTCTATTCTAATATCTGTTTTTCCGCTTCGTCGAAATGTTTCTCCAGTAGCTCCACCTTCGAAGTGCCCGTTTAGATGAGCTATGATAATATCCCTCAAGCCTTCTTCATCATGCAAAGAGAAGGTTTTAGGCGAAGTTTCAAATGAAATACCCTCGTGGCGGATCACCGAAAGAATCAGTTCATAATCTTGGTCTGATATCCCTGGTTCGGGGACAAATCCTTGTTTAGGTGCCGGCGGGAGCGGCGTGATAGCAAGCTTTCTTATTAGTATTCGTTGAGTAGGTGGCGCGCCATTGCGTTGCTTCAGAGGTATCCCCAGAATGGTTGAAATACCTTCGTGTTTCTTAAGCCTTTGTTTTCGAGCGTTTATTGCAGATGTTGCCCTTGCGCTTAGCCCTGAGTTGTATTGATCGATTTGTTTTTTTTGAGCATCAACATAAAACCTGATGGTTTTTAGTTCACTATCAATATGTTGCTTCATTATAGTTGGGTCAGATCCTGCTGCCTGCTGCATAACAATGTCGAGATATCCGATTCCCTTTGAATTAGGATCACGAACATTTCCATATGGAAAGACCGTCATGAACTGATTCGGGCGTATTTTCCATAATCCCTTATCGCCCGAATAGGGTATTGATACTATTACTTCAACACCTGGAACGTAATAAGGTCCTTCTCTATCCCACAGAAATACCGCGCGCAGGGGATCATTTTTTGCATCTACCTTAGTTTCATTCTGCTCCATTTCCATTGATTCTTCATAGAGCACAATAGGATCAACCCGCATTAGCTCAAGGATATGGTCTAGTAAAGTCTGCTCTGGTGTTGCGAGGAATTGATCTTTGGGAATTGCGTCAACCTTTTCCTGCATTTGCGGTACCAAAGTTCGTAATATTGAATCAAGATCGCCATCTGAAAACAGCATGTTGGCC
>CAYVFQ010000119.1:0-2496 GCA_964451045.1 uncultured archaeon | reverse complement strand
GCCCGGCCACGGCCCCCTCTGCGATCTAGGCGAGGTGGAGAGGCAGCTCAAGTGGATGAAGGAGGTGAGGTGGATAATGAAGGGCCTCATCGAGGAAGGCGCCACGGAGGACGAGGCGCTGGACTACGAGTACCCCACGCTGTACCCGACGGATCGGCCTGAGTGGCAGAAGCGGAGCTGGGCCCGTTGGTACCAGCACTGGGAAAGCTAACCCTCATAATACCGTGTTCCATGTAACACGGATATTGAATTTCTCTGATTATTACTATTCTTTGTTCTTAATAAAATGATGTTAAAATGTAGTATGTGGGAGTCGAACCATATTATTATTTGTGATATCCCACGCGTGTAGCACACATTTTACTTACGCGCGGTGCTATCTCCTTTTTCTCCTTCTTTTCATGTCTTTAGGAAATATATCCTCGAAACTATCTTCAAATTCTCTTCGTTTGAATTTAAGTTCACCCTCTTTGGCAGGTTCCTCTAGAGTTAAATTTGTTTTAGAAACAACTCTCATCATTGATGGTATTACAAAATTTGGTACTCTGAAGAACGATCCTGCTTGAGAACAATCATGGTAATAGAATTGACCGATTAAGTCCAAATACGATTCAAAATTACTAGGCTTTAGTAGATCCTCGATTTTCTCAATGACTTTCTCTTCATTTCCGACTAATTTATTAGCTTGTGCTAGACGCAAATGTTCTCGCGCTAGTGATTGTTTCTTTTCTCTATCTTTTGTCTGAAGTAGTTCTTTACCAACTTCTAGCTGTCTAATAAATGTGTGTGGTATAATTTCTTTGATGTTTTGTTCAATATGGACACGTACAAAAAAGTCCAAATCTTCAACACGAAGAGAATCTAATTTATCTCTTAATGGTCTCAGGTGTTTAAATTGGGCGGTCATCCAATAGCTAGTAACATCATTCCGAGGCTCAACTTGGACTTGTTTATTAACTAACCTTGACATAAATCTCCGATGTTGTAAGGGACATCGGATGTTAAGAAGAATGGAATCAACTCCTTCAGGCATATAATCAAGTGATAATACGATCCCATCATTTTCATCGAAGATTAGAGCATCATCAAGTACTGCAAATGAAGGTAAACTTGTTAAAGTAGCACGCTGGGCATTGAAAATTGGTATTTTTACTACTCTATTCAGAGGTCTTCCGGGTCTTACCTCAAACCCCAATTCGATATCGAAATTTCCTTGGGAAACGTTTAGAGTAACTCCCTTCCCAATTACGTTGAAGGCGTTTAATCTTCCCGAGAGCCTATCAACTAAGGTGATTATTTCTCCGACATCTCTTATCCCTACTTTCAAGCCCTTATCCTCATATGACATTTTACTGACCTCCAGCCCAGTCAAACAAATAATAAATGGATAAATCAACTTCATCGTCAGAAGTTATCGAGATTGGATCTAGTATTATCGGTGGAATCTCTGATAAAAGTAAGTCTGTATAATGTAATTCAAGTTCAATTATGTTGTCTCCTTTAGTCAATTGTATTGAATCTAACGAATTGACAAGCTTCACACGGTTCTTAGCAATCGATTGTAGATATTCAATGAATTGTTCCATTACTGTGATTATACTAATGTTTTTAAAAATTGAAACAGTATAAATTCTAATAACATCTCTATAAAGTTCTTCATTATCTTCCATAGCATCGTCTAGTCTATTAAACCGAAAATTCATCTCTTCCATTAAAGGCTTGTTGCTTGGATCGAATAGTGAATTTGCTAAAAATAACAAGTCTTCAAAGACCCAATCATAATTTGTATATTTTGTTTCTACTTTCTTGACTTCTTCATTAAATGTTTTAGTGAATCCTTCAAAAAATTCTCGAAGCCTTTTGGGTTGAGAAATTTTCACCTCGCTGTTTTCAGAGGCTTTAAACACAAGATTACATGTCCCTTCTCCAATATTTTGCAATTCGATTTTTCTCGATGTAATTCTTCCATTTTCAATTATAAGCCTCTCTGGGGCGTATTTTACTTCCAGTTCTGGTCTAAATAATACTAGATCATGTTTTCTCTCGATTACACAATCTCCATTTTTCATAAAACAATAAGTCAAATGTGCATCAACAAGTAATGATTCAGATCGAGTGCTTTCAAATACAAAACCTAAATAGCCTTCGACTTCAACGGAATTGATAATAATTTGATTATCAAATATTTCATATGCGTTTTCAGCAACGTTATATATTTCTTTCAATGTGCAACATTTATGTTTCTTCACAATAATATGATCATAATCAACATCATTCCAAAGCACGAATGTCGGAATATCTTCCCCTTGAAGGGCGTTATCAGGAAGAAAAACTGATTTTATAACCATAACTTTCTATTTAGGTAAACAATCATATAACAATTCGCTTAAAAAGCATATGAATGCTTGTAAGAAATTCAATATCAGCGTCCCATTTAACAAGAACAAACGACGCTTCAAGTCACCCAGACGCATTCTCACCCAGGGGGGAGGGGGG
>CAYVFQ010000118.1:0-2612 GCA_964451045.1 uncultured archaeon | reverse complement strand
ACCATCACCCATGTTAGGAAGCGGAGTCAAGGCGCCGCCCGCGTCAGCTGCAAAAGATACGGTAAGTTGTTGTGCAAGCCAATCCTCCAATGCTTGTATGGTAGGGGAAAGAGAGACACGTGCCTCTCTCCCGAGATAATCTGAAAGAGCTCCCTGAAGCTTAGGTTGCATATCTTCTTTCCAAAAAGGAAAATGAGAGACTGCCTGTTGAAAGAAACCATGTACATTTTCCATTGTTTTCGGCATTGGACGATTTTCCTCTTTATATGTAAAATGCCACTCATCTTTAAGAAATCTTTCAGTTATTAGTCGTGAAAGTTTTTGAAGGGGACCTGTTCGCCAATCATATAGAGAACGCGATAGATTGTCAGCGCGAAGTAACAAGACGTCCGGCATATGATCACGTATATCAACTATTTTCGCATATTCAGGAGACCAACCAACTCCGTGGTCTTTGAATTTTTCTTTATCAGTCGCTTTCAGTGGTGTTTGATGAGATAAGGTAATTGGTTTAAGTTCCTTGTTTATTAAAGCATGACCATGAGAACGACGTCCCATCTTGTCCGTTTTCCCAGCAACCCGTATACCGTAGACAAGTTCAGGAGGACCAACACCTTGAACAGCAGGAAGTTGAATTTCTTTCTTTGCACCAAAAAGCAGTTTTACTTCAAATTTCTTCTCTTGGGTACCATCTTTTAGGTGATGGAAGTCGAACTCAACTGGATGGAACGCATGGAATCCACCACCGCGTAATGCAAGTGCGACTGAATTGATGACAGTTGACTTACAGGAATTATTCGGCCCTATTAAGTAGGTGACTTCCTTTGGTGTGAAATCAATCCTAAGACTCTTAATACCTCGGAAGTTAGAGATATCTAGAGATTTAATGTGAAATTGTACTGGCAAACTCAGTCGCTCCGTTCAATAGTTTACAATTTAATTATCTTGTTTATTAAAGGTGTCCCCTTACCCTGTATTAGGGACAGACACCGTTTTTTGCGCACTGTCAACAGCCATTAATAGGTGGCTTTCTTGTTTTAAAGGCGCGATCCAATGCGACCCGATCCCATGCACCCAGTGTTACTCGTTCGAAGGAGCCTGCTCAAAGGAGTCAATCACAATTATTGGAACCATGTTTTCGTCCTCATTAAAAGCTGCGGCAAGTCGCAATGTTGCATTAATCTGAACGACATCGCGCACCACACGTTCGAAGAAATGCGCGTTATCTCCCGTCACAAGAGTTTGTATATAGCGTCCTACTGGTGAAGTGCCTCTAAAAAGTCGCACGTATAGTGTCTCCCCAGCTTGTAGACCAGCTGCCTCAGCCCGGTCAGGTCTGCTAGGATATACCGCCCCAACAAGAAATCGCCCTTCCGCTTTCTCGCCGATATGCGCCGCGGGGCGAAGTGACCAACTCCGATATGTTGAAGCGAATGACTGGGGTCTTAATTGATCTTCTTCCAAGATTGCAGTCGCTGGTGTTTCTGAGGGAACCGGTAGGTTCAACACGTTTGCTACAGCTTTGGCAACCTTATCTAGTTTTTCATCGTGTTTAAGATTGTTTATTTCAACTGCCTGCAAACTACTATATGGACGTGGTAAACCTGAAACACTTAATCCTTTATGGCAGAAAATTAAAATAGGTATTTTCTGTGCCCATGCAACTCCAAGCTCGAAATTGAGCCAAGGTCTCCCAAGCGCATCGATACTCATCAAGACCAACAGCATGTCAGCAGTCGTAAGATTGTCTATAAGTTTCTGTTCCCATTTATCACCAGGTGCTAGAGACTCCCAACTCGAGGCCATGAAGACTTCGATATTTTGTCTACGGAACATCGTTTTAAGATAATCCCCGATATCCTCTGCTTCCGATTCCTCTCCTGAATAATGGCTTAGAAAGATTTTCATTGTTTTTTCCTTTCAAACGCGTCAAAGTATTCTCTCTGTGATTTCGACAGAAAAAATGTGCAACATCTACCTATGAAAAATTCCCATCTCTATTTCCATCTTCTGCTGCTTCCTCAATGTGGTTGATCGATATTTACTTATCGACCCTGCCCGAAAAAAACGCATGTTACTCCTTTGTACTCCTTTGGATTTCTAGGGCGAATAAGAAGCCCGACATGTTGATGTCAAATCTTGAAAAAATCTCGATTTTTCAAAGAAATTTTGTCCGCATGGTTTCAAAGATGCCGTCTCAGTCAGTGCTTTCGGTAATATCGGCGCAAAAAGGGTCAATAATAAGAAAAAAGATCAAAAGACCGTGTTCATCCATGTCTAAACATTCAATTGGTGCTTCATGATATTGTGGTAACTACGTATTTTTCTTGAGAATTTACTTAGCGGATAGCGTAGAGCGTTTGGCGTATAGCGGATAGGGGATAGGGGATAGTGTTTTTTGGAAGATTGCCGCGGCCCTGCGGACCTCGCAATGACTTCGAGAATCAAGAATTCAGTCTAATATATGTAATTTCTTCGTGGCCCTTCGCATCCTTCGTGGTTAGATTTTTATCTTTTTTATTTGACCGGGTACGTAATATTGTATAATATATAACTAACATATGTATCGAACAACAGGATACAGAATGAAGGGGATCTGATTATCAGGAGAC
>CAYVFQ010000117.1:0-2633 GCA_964451045.1 uncultured archaeon | reverse complement strand
GCCAGATCGACGCCGTATCGTTTGCGATAGCCCTTGACGATGTTTTTGCCCTCGTAACCGGGCAGCCACTTCTGAGCATCTTGCAGTCGTTGGGGACGTTTGCGCTGTCTTTTCTTGGCCATTAATCCAGCCCTACCTTGTATCACTCGATTCCGGCTTCTTCCTCCCTACTATACCGGGTTTCTGCCGGCTTTGAGAGAATACGCTGGATGATAACTTTCGAGAACCCCCATTCTCATAAGCTATTCGTTTAACAATTCTTGAAGCTCTTCTGCCAAATTATTAAGTCCCATTAGTTCCTCGTAAAAGAATTTTGTTGTTTTTAGGGCATTTTGCTTTGCGCCTGATAATTGTGGATTGATTTCTGGAAATCGACCTATGCTCATGACCAAGCGACCGGTACCCTCGGTGGCAAATTTAAGGGCTTCAAGTAGACGAGTGAGAACAAAAGCCAAACGCTGATATACAGTAGGTCTATTTCTTGTTATGCGAATTAAGGAAAACGCTTCAATGTAACAGAGAAGCGCGGCTGTAACTCGATCTAAAAAATAAAAGCTATGACTTCTTAGTGCCTTTGAATAGGTCCTGAAATCTTTTGCTAAAGTGGCAGCAATCCGATTTTTTAATTGCAAGGGGATATTAGGATCATCAAGAGTTCGATTTTCTAGTTTTCTGAATGCTTGCTCAACAGAATCACCAAGTTTTGAGTATGTCTTGATTATTTGTTTTGATCTACGTCTTAATCTCCACTGATGATATATGGCACGGAAAAATGCAATTATGATTTGTAGATTTTCTTGTGATGTTAAATTTCGCGTCTCGATTGCAGTGAAGTCTATTCGTCTCTGAAATAAACGGATGAAATGTAAACGTATCGCTGCTTCAAATTCAGCCAGATTTCGGTAGGAAAAATAGTAAACACCTCGAGTTGAGAGTTTCTGCTGAAATTCTTTAATGCGTTGATGTTCATCGGGATCAATTGCATTAGAATCAATGGTTCTGAAGTAGAACATAATGCTAATGTTTGGATTATGTTCGAGTCTCGCATAGGCATCTTCAAACTCTTCTACAGTTCCAGAGTTATATCTGGGTGTAGGTGTTCCTAAACGAGTTGCCAAGATGCCAACATACACATCGTAATCAGGTATTTGTCGATTGATTACTTCTTGTGGATCAGTGTCAACACTTGGATAAGTATGAGTTTCCCAACCAATGAATTCAAACATTATGCCCAGGTAGCTACCCCAGGAGACATTTTGTTCATCAATGACTTCCCTGATCAAATCCCTTTCGTGGATTGTGTCACCTGGGGAGGAAACAAATACACGGAGTAATTCAATTTCTCTTGACAAGGAAGCCTCCTAACTTGTGCTAGAAAACCTATTGAGTATTACAATAATTTTCGGAATGCCCATTCCCATAAGCATATAAACTACGACAAAGATCCGAATGAGAAGTACCGTCTTTTGCTAACTCATATCGTGATCAAAGCGTTTTTCGAAATTATGTCTTTGAAGATTTTTGGCAGGATCTCGAAGTTGTTCTATGTATGACACTAGGTGACTCTTTAAAACTGGAACCAGCAAATGCGGATTAATTATAAGTTGTTTCGGATTTGATGTAGATATTATGGGTTGCTCTATTTCGCCTGTGAGTACGATCCCTTTTCCAGTCATACCGTGATGATAAAGGCCACAACGAGCATTCTCGTAAAGGACATCTAATAAGCTATCTATAAGCCCTTGATCCTTTTCTTTTTTTAGACTAGGGAATACAGAGAAGACACCTCGCTTGAAGTAATTTCTACTCTCTCCTTTCTTAATAGAACCAGCTTCGTATCTGGCAATTAATTCAAAATAGCTAAAACTTATGAATAATGCTCCGAAGCCAGCTCCTCTAATGGGTTCGTGAACTATTCCTCCCAAATCTTTGCCTCCATTGACGCATAAGTCAGCAATATCAAGTTGCCAACCACTGACCCGATCAAAGAAGAGCTTGACTTTATCATCAAACTTTAGTGGCCATTCAAAATCAGTGTGCTGATAATTTGGTGAAATCCACATGTTTCATACTCTCTTGTGTGCTTTAAGAATCATCATTTAAATTCTATTCTCAGAAGCCGCATTCTCATAAGCCATTTTCAGAAGAGTCCAGTATTTTATTTAACCAGATTGCCTTTATGCGCTTCATCATCAGGGTTAGTAGCTTAGAGATTCTCAACCTGCTCCACCAGGTTGAGCATTATGTCGAGATTGGCAAGAGAATGGACGAGAGATTCACGTGCAGCCCTTAAGTCGGCGGTCATCTGGATTGGATCGGCTTGTGCGAGGTTTTGCCCGTCTGCGCAGATACCCAGAATACGTTGCAATCCTTCTGCTGCATGGGCGGCAGAAAGTGGTAGTGGACCAACTCCTTCGTTCTGAGCAATTTGACGCAGTGGTCCCTCAATCCGTAGTGTTCGCCAGCGCAGGAAGCTTAACAACTTGTATGTACTATCCTTTGCGCCTGCTGTCTGCAGCGCCTGTTGATGGGCCGCATCCAGCTGTTCTGTTGTCACACCTGAACTATCCGCCAGCATAGCCTCTGTCTCTACACCTCCCAGGAGGGCATTGACCAGCATCATGTGGTAATAG
>CAYVFQ010000116.1:0-2636 GCA_964451045.1 uncultured archaeon | reverse complement strand
AAAATGCTTATGTAAAGCAAGAAGCGATGTAAGGTGGCAACCGAGATGGTTCTCTCCTCCCCCCATCCGTTGCATGGGAATAGGACGTCCAGGTCTATCTGCGAACACTGTCAGATTGCGTAAATCAAATCTGTAGGGCCAAGCGCTATGTTCAAGCTGGAGACGCTTTGCCCATTCCGTCATTTGGAGCCCAATTCGATTTAATATTGAAACCTGAATTTCTTCCGTCTCGTCATCATCGAGCAACTTCTCTAATCGAGTGACCTTTTCTTTTGCACTTCTAACGGCTTTTTGAAAATTGGATGTCTCATCAACAGTTTCTAATGTATCTATATATAAACTAATTCTTCCCACAACACGTGCAATTCTGGCATTAGTATCGCGGAGTTCCTCGGCCGCATCTTGTTCAGCAATTAGGGTTTGCAGGCTAAATTCTTTATCGGCGATTTGTTGTCTTAAATCCTCTCTTTCTTTTTTTAGAGAATCAATATATTCGCGGAGCCTTGGTTGTTCACGCTCTACTGTGGAAAGATCTTCATTCAATAGTTCAAGACTTTTTTTTATCTCGCTAATCTTTGCTATTGAGTCATCAAGTTCTGATGAACAAAGCGGACAAATATGTTCAGAGCCTTCTATCCCTTTAAATAGATGTATCGACTGTAGTCGTAATAATTGTTCGCTTGCTTCGTTTTCGTAACCCTGAGCATCTCTACTAAATATCTCAGCGGATCTAATCCGAGATTGACTGTGTCGGTATGAATCACGCAGCAAATCTACCTCTTCACGGATTTGAACCACACGATCCTCATGGGGCAATGGGGTTATAGATGGCCGCCATTTTAGCGTCTTTTTTAATGCATCGATGATTTCATCTGCCGAATCTGTGCTAATGTCAGTTTCAACGTCTATCAAGCCCACTTGTTTAGCCTCATTTAAAAGACTAAGGCCTCTTTTTAGCTTATCACTGACAAGGAACTCGGCTTCCTGAAGGTCCCGCTGAGAAAGTTTGAGCGCACGACGCGCTAATCGAAGTTCATTTTGAATTTTTATCCTATCATCGCCTGTGACTCCTAAAAAGAATGGAAGGGTATCCTTTATTGCTTGATTCATGAAAGGTTCCATTTGGCGGTGGAATAAAACCTCTCTATTAGCTATTAACCCTTGTTCCTGGAACAAATAGAAGACCGTATGGCGGATTGTAGCTTCAATCGGATGTCTTGACTCTTTCTCACCAGGAATGTTAAGATTGGGTGCAAGATTAAGAAACTTGCTTAGTGATCCAACCACCGCGTCATCATTTGAATTAACTTTAAGGTCATTTAACGGTGGTGGTTCAATACATTTGGCAACTTCATAGCAAACCGAACTCTGAGAAAAGGCATTAGCCTCGGGTGCGGGTTTTGCTATAAAGACTTCTGTTTGTTGGTCCATACTAAAAACAACTCCATACCAAGCAACAGAGTCTCTTATCACCCCTTCCGGTATTAGAAACTTTGATCGTCCAAGGCAATAGTCAATTATATTAATTAATGAAGATTTTCCAGTTGTTGATTGACCGGTTATGATGTTTATTTGCCCTAGCTTAAAATCCAATTGGCGAATATCCCCTGAACTGCTGTATAAAACTATAGATTTTATCTGCATCGTCATGGCCGTATTCCCCACATTGCCATTATTGTAGTCAGATCTCCTGCCAGTGAAAACCATCTTCCGATGAAAAGGGCCTTCTTTTTACAAATCGAAGGCTCAGATGTTTTAGGCCAAAGATTTTTCTGCCGTTTCTTTATTAGGGACAACTTTCCCTCTTCAGAAATTATTATCAAGTTAGCTGCTGTTGCATATGTAATCGCTTCTTTTGTATAAGGGATAGTCCACCTTACTCGTACAGCAAATCCTACTTGGGCGCTTTGATTTTCCTGAATCCAAGTGTGTAGTTTTGTAGTTATGCTTCTTGGTAGAAGATCACGTGTTGGTTTATGCAAAACAACTGGTAAGACAAGGAAAGATAAAGCATAAGGCATATCGGCTTCCGACTCTTGATAGTAGCCTTCAACTGCCTCGCGGAGCAGAATCGAACAAAACGCCGGATTAAGCAAGTGAGCTATTTCTACCGGTCGTTTCGCCCATGGCTTCATTACGCCACCCTTGATCTCTTTGAGAGGACCTTTTCCAGAGTTTCAAAAAAATTTGGATGCCACCATACACGTGGTGGATTAATATCAGCTAATATATGATAGCTTCCGCGCATTACGTATGGTTCTGTCACCCTTGGACGTATGCGATAATTCGCAACTTGGTCCATCCAATTATAGATCTGCCTGCCGGTTTTTTTAAGCTTCAACTCAGTAATCTTATTGTCCTTTTGTTCGTCAGCAAGTGAAAGCGCATATCTCTCCCATTCATCGACAAGACGTTCCTCGTATTGCTCAACTTCCCCACCGTCTAGAAGTTCTTCGCGAGCCCATCGTGATCGCTGTTGAAAAGCCCGATAATAATCTAAAATAGCTTTCTCGATTCGCTTTGTGCTAATATCAATAGCTCTTAGTTGATGTACGAATAACCTATTATCCCCTGCTGGATCAACTTTGTCTGGTTCCGCGTCTAAGAAGTCTATCGGCAATGCGTCGGGTTGGAAC
>CAYVFQ010000115.1:0-2649 GCA_964451045.1 uncultured archaeon | reverse complement strand
GTTCCCTTCAAATATCGAAAATGTATTTTTTAGCTTTGGCATCTTACTGTTTTTGCTAAACTCGTGATTAACTAACATATGTCCAAACTTGTTCTTGTGTGTCGTAACGCAATCTGGACACGAGTAATTCTCGACATTTATGTCATAGAGTTTATTGCATAATACACATTTCAGATTTTTTTCAACCATTTCAATTACCTCCTTCTAAGATAGTTCCCCATACTAGGTTTTCCATGCAATTTTTCAAAGGCTCCTGTGGATCAAACCAAATATGATATATGCTGTCTAAATATGGGGAAAATTTTCCACTCGTGGAGAGTATATCTTTGGCTTTTTGTTCCGATTCGAGAAAAAATTGATGATTCGGCAACACGGTTACTGAGATATCGCCATGAAACTGCCCGAAGGGATTCAATACTGGAGAGTAAAATGGGATATCAACTGCACCGCATTTAGCAAGCGCATATGTGGCTGAAAGTGCTGGGCAAATGTACTTTTCCTCATTGCCGTACTTTGATATAACGCCTACTTTGCCGTTTGTCGACTTTATATAAAGTTTTTTCTTGCCAGTCCCTTTACTCTTCCATTTTTTATTAATTGGACTTATCGTATCCAAAAGTTTCTTGCATTCTTCGATTGTTTCGGATTCGAATGCGTAGTAATCTGGCATAAAACCAGTTGTTTGATAAAGTTCTGACAAAAACCCTTTTGCAAACTCTTGATTGTCTTCACATGGACTGTTGTAGTCGTCTATCCATACGTTTGTTGTTATCTCAACATCTCTTGTTTTAAGATATTCAATTACAGTTCGTCCTATTTTCACTCCGATTATCTGATCTGTTCCTAGAGATTGATTTGTGTATATGTGAGCCAATTCTATATTCACCACTAAATTTCCATTACCTTTCTGATCCACCTTTCATTTTTAACACCTCTTTGTCCATTCTCTTTTTGCTAGCTGTTTATCCGGCATGGGCTCAGAGGGATTTGAACCCTCGACCTTCAGGTTAGAAGCCTGCCGCTCTATCCAAACTGAGCTATAAGCCCTTGACAGAACAAAAAAAAGGAAGGATGTAAATTCTATAGAGACCTACGTCTCCTTATCAGTCGCCTTATTATCTGAGAAATTAAAAACTTTTCGTGGCTAAGCAAATCTAAGGAAAATTCAAAGTTGCCTTTCTAGTTCACCTTTCACTTTAACCACTAAAGATATGATGTAACAATTAGCTTAAATATATTTCTGAAAAACTGAAAATCTAACCTTTTTATATTATTAGAATTAGTTTATTTTCTATGAAACCCGATACTGAACCTGTAAAAGACATAGACGTAAATAGCAAAACAACTGCGAATGAACTAATTGAAAAGTTTTTTGGCGCAGGCGGATTTACTGCCAAGAAACTAGCTGCCGGAGTTGACATTGTTGAACGGATGCTAAAGGACGAAGAGTGTTTGAAGTTTTTCTCCTTCCCTGCGTGCATCAACGCCACAGGCACGAGGGGCGTGATAAAGGACATGATACGCAGAAAGTGGGTTGACGTTGTCATAGGTACATGCGGAACTTTGGACCACGACATAGCAAGAATTTACACAGACTATTATCATGGCGACTTCATGATGGATGACCGCGAACTCAGGGAACAAGGTGTAAACAGGCTTGGCAACGTACTTGTGCCGAATGAATCATATGGTGTGATTTTGGAAAACAAGTTCAAGGGATTCATGGAAAAAATCTACGGGAGTTTCACAGACGAGCAGAAAAAAAAGGGAATTTCAACGCATGAACTAATCTGGAAATTAGGAGAGCTCATAGACAAGGACCCAAAAGCGCGGGAAAAAAAGGAAGAGTCGATCGTTTACTGGTTGTGGAAAAACAAGATACCAATGATAATCCCAGGGCCGACAGATGGCTCGGTTGGATACCAAATATGGCAGTTCGCTCAAGACCACGATTTCAGGTTGCACCTCTTAGGAGATGAGCAATTGCTGAGCGACCTTACGTGGGAAGCAAAGAAAAGTGGCGCGCTTATAATCGGTGGTGGCATAAGCAAACACCATGTAATCTGGTGGAACCAGTTCAAGGATGGCGGACTTGACTACGCTGTCTATGTGAGCACAGCCGTGGAATACGATGGCAGTTTGTCGGGCGCGAGACCTCGAGAGGCAATATCGTGGGGGAAAGTTGGAAAGGATGCGAAATTCGTGAATATAGAAGAGGATGCGACAATTGCATTGCCGTTGATGTATGCTGCGCTAAGCGAGAGAATGAGCAAAACTTAGATTCTTGGCTTATATCTTCTCATCAAAAGGGAATTAGAGACTACTGATACAGAGCTGAATGCCATTGCTGCCGCAGCTACCATTGGGTTCAAAAGAAATCCTGTGAATGGGTAGAGAACGCCAGCTGCTACTGGAATGCTAAACACATTATAAAAGAAAGCCCAGAAAAGATTTTGTTTTATTTTATGGAGTGTATACCTGCTGAGATCTATTGCTGTGACAGCATCCCGTATATCGTCTTTTATCAGAATAATGTCACCAGTTTCTATTGCTATATCTGTGCCTGAGCCAATCGCTATGCCAACATCTGACTGCGCAATCGCGGGTGCGTCGTTTATACCGTCGCCAACAAATGCCACAACACGGTTC
>CAYVFQ010000114.1:0-2655 GCA_964451045.1 uncultured archaeon | reverse complement strand
ATCTGGGAGTGGGGCTAGGAGAAAACAAACCATCACTAGTCGTGCCACTATCTCCACCATAATATGTAGTTTCTGGAGGCAGTATGAAATTGACTTCTGAAATTGCTGCATCGGTATTGTTAACAGTAAAATTGACAAGCAGATTAGTTCCAGCATCTATGGTATCCGATTCTATTGTCACATCGAAGCTGGCAGCGAATACGCACGCAGATAGACTTAATAGAGAAACAATGAATACTGCCAGAAAAAATTTTGCTTTCATCCGCATCTCCTATATGATAATTATAGATTTGCGTCAAATAAAATTTGATAACTTACTAGTCGAGACTATGGAAAAGCGGGCCCGGAGGGATTTGAACCCTCGACCTTTTGCTTAGGAGGCAACTGCTCTATCCAAACTGAGCTACGGGCCCATACAATATTAAATTTATTCTCTAAAAACTAATTTAATAAGCATTATGGTATCTAAAATTAAGATGCAACGAGTGGCTAAGAACATAGTCAATGTCAATTTTGGAATAAAGGAAGGAGACGTCGTTATATTATCCGCAGGTCCTAATTCTTTGAAATTTGCAGAGATGATGGCTTATGAATGTTCGATTATAGGGGCACAGCCTACGATAACCTACAACAGCGATGAGCTTTCGTTAAAAACTTACAGAAAGATAAATACGAAATTCTTAACAAAGAAGCCAAAGCTTGGATATGCCCATTTGGACGTAGTTGATGCAGAGATGAACATTGATGATTCGAATCCTTTCCTAGCTAGGCAGCTTCCACAATGGAAAGTTGAAATCAGGCGCAAATCAATAAAGCCATTGAGAAAATTGAGAGAAAAGAAGCTAATAAAGAAGAAGTTGAAATCTGCTCTTATCGGCTTCCCAACAAAGGAATGTGCCAAGGCAATGAAAGTTCCATTCAAAAAACTCGAACGTATTTTCTGGAATACGATGGATGTGGACTTTAACAAACTCTATAAGTTTAACAAGAGACTGATGAAGAACTTCGACGGCGTGGATAAATTGAAGATACTAGGCAATCTCACAAATCTAGAACTTTCAGTCAAAGGTAGGAATTTCCTGAACGATTGTGGCATAGTTGCAAAGGAGAAGATGGGATATATGAACCTGCCGGCAGGCGAGATATTCGTTGCACCTCTAGAGACTTCTGTGAATGGCGAGATTTATTTTGATTTACCATGCATGTACCACTATGGAAAGCAAGTAAAAGGAGTTTGGTTTAAGTTCAAAAACGGTAAAGTAGCTGAATACAAGATTAGGGAGGGCCAGAAGAATTTTGAAGATGTAATAAAGCATGCTTCTGGCAAGAAAACGACCATCGCTGAACTGGGTATAGGCACAAACCCAAAAGCAAAACCTACAGGCGGTATGATAATTGTAGATGAAAAGATATTGGGCACAATACATATGGCAATCGGACAGAACAAGCTTTATGGTGGTGTAAACGAGTCTACGATACACTGGGACTTCTTCAAGACGATGGGTAAGAGAAGCAGAATCGAAGCAGATGGCAAGACCATTATGAAGAATGGTAAATGGTTGCTTTAACTCGTAATAAACGTGAAGATATGAAAATGAAATTTAACAATTTCAGATATCTTCTACTTTCATCTTCCATAAGCGCAATAATGGCAGGAATCTTTGGACCTTTTTATATACTGTATATCCAAAAATTGGGAGGAGGATTTGAAAATTTTGGTATAGCGCTGGGTTTGTTGACGATATCATCTTCATTGTCTTACTACGTTATTGGAAAATATTCCGATAATATCGGAAGAAAACCATTTATGATACTTAGCAGCTTTATAGGGGCGCTCCTTTTATTGTCTTATGTTTTTATTTCATCAATTTCACAGTTATTCGTCGTCCAAGTGCTTTTTGGAATGAACGACTCTATTTGGAATATTTCAGAAACAACCTTTCTTAGCGACATAACTAAAAAGAAGACAAGAGGCCGCAAAATAGGAAAATACCAGTCGATAACGGGTGTTCTACAGGGAATTGCAATGTTTGTAGGTGGCGTGTTAGTTGGGAGAATGGGATTTGAGATAATTTTTTACTTAGGATCTTTTATAACGCTGCTTTCGGCAATACCTTTGTTTTTCATAAAAGAATAAGTGTTTGTATGAAATCCAAATTCGATAAACAGATGGAAAGAATAATCAAGACACCTGAAGAGATAAGATTGCTGAAAACGTCAGCAAAGATAACTGATTCCTGTATAAAGGTGATTGAAAGACAATTGAAGAAGGATATAACAGAAAGACAGCTTGCTCATGCAATTAACAGGAATATACGAAAACAGGCCCAATTGGCATTTCCGACAATTGTCGCATGCGGGAAACGCAGCGTGTATATACATGCAAAGCCAACGAACAAGAAGATACGCAGCCTTGGATACACGGATTTTGGTGCTAAATACAAAGGGTACAGAACAGATATAACGGTACCATTTGTTAAGGGAGAACTAGGGCGTGATGAAGAAATGATATTGAAGACAACAATCGATGCATACAACGCTTCAATTAAGTCGATTAGACTAGGCGAACCTTGTTGGAAATTACATTTGAAATTTCTCGAATTCCTCCATAAGCACAAATACAAGGTCCGACATTCTTTGGGCCATGGCATAGGG
>CAYVFQ010000113.1:0-2664 GCA_964451045.1 uncultured archaeon | reverse complement strand
AACCTGAACAATTCAAACAAGATGTATTTATATTAATTCCCACTGAATTCTGACCCACTTTTCCCGCTGAAAATTGACCCACCACAAAAATAATTATTGTACATTTCTCCCACCTTATTTGTGGGAGTTAAAGGATGATTAACATGGAAGATTGGGTCACGATAAGAAATTTGAAAAAGAAGAATCCTAATATTGGGACAAGAAAGATTGCAGAGCTGTTAAACATTTCAAGGAATACCGTGAGAAAAGCATTACAAAACGAAGTCTATACTCAATACAAAAGGATTTCAAAGGTAAATGAGAATATTCACCCCTTTGAGGATTTTATCAAAGAATGTTATGTGCTCAAAGGATTGAGAGGATCCAGGATACTGAAAGATATTATTTCAAAGGGATACAAGGGCTCAAGTTCTGCGTTTTATCGATATATTGAGAAGTATTTAAAGCCGCAAAAAGAAGCTGCGAATAATAAAGCCTTCATGCCCTATTCTACACTCCCAGGTGAACAGATGCAGTATGATTGGTCTGAGTATACTGTGCTAATTGAAGGAATACTCACAAGAGTGTATATCCATCTATTACTTTTGGGATACAGCAGGAAAAAGATCTTCAATGCATCGGTGACAATTCACCAATCGGATATATTTGAGGCATTAGAAGAGAGTTTTTGGGAGATTGGAGGGGTGTGTAGTAGGATTCAGGTCGACAATGCCAAAGTATTTATCACGAATGCCTCAAAAGACAATTTGCAATGGAATAAACGGTTTTTAGATTTTTGTGGATTTTATGGGATACAGCCTACACGTTCTTTACCTACTCATCCCTGGAGCAAGGGCAAGGTCGAAAAGCCATTCGATTACCTTGAGACTCACTTTATCAAAGAGAGGCACTATAAAGATTTTGAAGATTTTTTGGTGAAGTTGAAGAAGTTTCAAGAAGAGTATAACGAGGAAATTCATTCTATTACCAGGAAAAGACCAAATGAACTTTTTAAGAAAAATGAAGGAGAGAGGCTCCTTGAGCTCCCGGTGAACTACCAGACTGGAGAGATCAAAAAATACATCGGTTTTAAAGAAGAGTTCAGAAAGGTGAACAGTGATTGTCTTATATCATACGGAGGGAATAAATATTCTGTACCTCATTATTTTGTCCAAAAGGAGGTATGGGTAAGAGTATCGAAAGGCCTTTATCTTAATGTTTACTCAAACAGGAATATTTTACTTGCAACGCATAAACTCTCTGCAAGGAATGGAGAAGTTTTCATTAACAAAGACCACTATAAAGGCTATAGGAGTAGAAATGAGGTGGATAACTTTTTCGTGAGCTCAAAAAGACTCGTAGATAGATTTGGGCAGCTTTATCCAAGAATACATGAGTTTATAAACAATGTGAAAGTACAAAAAAGGATTAATCCCACATACAATTTATTTCGAATTGTACGGCTGTTTGAACATTATATGGATGAAGATTGCATTGAAACAATGGAATCATGTTTTAAATATAATGCATTCTCCGCTTCGTTCCTTAAAGGCAGTATCACCCACAATGCAAAAATGAATCTCGACATAGAGCAGGATAAAGAAGACAAAGCATCGAATCTAATCGATTTGAGCAGGATATTGGATAAGAACTATTTCAAAATAGATATAAAAAGAGATTTAAAGGAGTATAGGTTATGAGAAAGGAAGGACCGGTACAGTTAGAACATGGGTCGCTGCAGGAGAGTATAGAATCATATTGTAAACTTCTATCGCTTCCCTATATTGCTCAGAACTATGAAAGAGAGGCACTTACTGCAACAAAAACCAAACTCTCTTATCAAGAGTATCTATATAAGTTACTGCAGGACCAGATTGTTATGAAAATAGACAACTCTGTGAATGCGAAGATCAGGAAAGCAGGATTCCCATTTATAAAAACGCTTGAGGAGTTTGATTTCAGTTATCAACCAAAATTAGATGAAAAATTGTTGAGAGAGCTGGCAACACTGAACTTTCTTACAAAAGGAGAGTGCGTTTTGTTTATCGGTCCTCCTGGGGTGGGGAAAACACATCTTGCAATTGCTTTAGGGGTAGAGGCTGCAAAACAAAGATGGAGAGTGGTTTTCTATACTGCTGAGGCTCTCATAAATGAATTAATTGCAGCAGAAGTGTCCAATACATTACCAACACTGCTTGAAAGCCTCTCACGTATTTCTTTACTCATCATTGATGAGCTTGGGTATGTGCAGCTCTCCAAACATTCAGCGTCTTTGTTTTTCAGATTAATCTCTAAACGATATGAGAGAGTTTCTACTATCATTACTTCAAATAAACCATTTGAAGAATGGGGAGAGATATTTAACGATGATGTGGTAGCCGCTGCGATCCTGGACAGATTATTACACCATTCGTATCCATTTTTAATACAGGGGAAAAGCTATAGGACGAAAGAAATATTTGGAAAAAATCAGAGGTGAAAACGTAATACTAATACGAAAGTTAGGATGCCTATGATATAATATGGGTATTATTGACCGTAGGTAGGCGGGTCAATTTTGATGGGAAAAACGGGTCAATTTTCAGCCGGAAACAACATTCATTAATAAACCAGTGCTTATTACCTTGTTCATCATATTTGTAACTATAACCATAAAGTCTTGGAAATCTCTGCATACCATTATTG
>CAYVFQ010000112.1:0-2695 GCA_964451045.1 uncultured archaeon | reverse complement strand
GGTTCTTATGGCCAAAGATATGCAATTACTGTTCCATTTCGTTAGGGGCTCTAAATATTCCTTGGCGACTTCGCCCCTTGGCAGGAGAAAATATTTTCCGACACTGATCTACACTGATTGAACAGATTCTTATAATATAATATCAGTTTTTATCAGTGGAAATCTGTGTCTAAATATATTCTCTGCGTACTCGGTGCCTGCCCCGGCATAGCTTTAGCGACGCCGGGCCCTCTGTGGCTTATTTTCTTCACCCGGAACCCTGGACCCGGAACCCGAATTCAAACTTTTACCTTTTCATTTTCAACTTTTTCCTTATTCCCCCTAACTCCCGTAATTCCAACATCTTATAATCCTCCATTTCCGGATTGACAAAAGTTTCTTTTAGCCATATTCTTAAGATAGAAAATATACGGGGAAAATAGTCACCAGGCGGAGCATCTACATTGTATGGAAAAATATTTAGCCCTAGATAGCACGTATAAAAATGAGTGAATATTATACATATAAAATTGAAAACATGAATCACCTTATTGAAATTGGTACAAAACTATATCCATTCTGGTTTAGAGGTCATAGCAAATGTTTTGGAAATTTACATCCTTGGATATTTAGAGAAACTGAACAGTTCAAAGGTTCTCTTAGTAGTGGCGGAAACGCAAATCATGAATTTTGCTACATAGAGGAATATCAACGCAAGGTTCTAATGTTTGCGGATAATATTCCTGAAAAACTATCCATAGAATGGCTATTTATGATGCAGCATTATGGTATGCCTACACGTTTACTAGATTGGACAGAGAATATACTTGTGGCCGCCTATTTTGCCGTTTGTGAAAATACAAAGGAAAACGGTGAGATATGGGTAATTTTCCCACAACGACTAAACAAACATTATAATGGTGAAGTGTTCTGGTTATGGGATTCTCCCCCAATAAGCTATCTTTCTAAAGAAACTTTACATAATAATCCAAGTAAGTTGTCTAGTGAACTGGGATTGAAGAAAGTCCCTGAAACACCATTAGCCTTTTATCCTCCCTTGAATAATCATAGGATGATTGCACAAAGCAGTGTATTTACAATTCACCCAAAACCAAATGAAAATAAAAGCAACACAATAACATCGCTCTTGAAAAACAACCATAATAGCTTTGAGATTGTAAGATATATTATTCCATCTAGTTATAAAAAAGAGATATATTGCAACCTTAATAAATTGGGAATAAACAGAACAAGATTATTTCCTGAGCAAGAATCTGTTGCCGTAGATATTTTAAAGCACTGGAATCCCAAAATTGGTTATCCTAAGAATGCGCCAGAATGTGGTGGAAATATATCTGGGTAGATTGTATAATCATTGTTTAGCCAGAAAAGTAAAGCGGAGTACAAAATGAGCCAACGGATTTATCGCTCTTATCATGAGCCAAAAAGAGAAGGGCTTTCTTGGGATGAACGCTGGAAAGGCCGAGATAAAGGGCTAATTACTTGTTGGGAAGTTGGGAGAGAACTTAGTAAAAAAAAACCAGAGTTGGCAGAACGAACAAGAAACGGTGAATTGCCAATTTTAGGATGGAAAGGTGGTGTGGAGAAGAAAATCAAGAAGAAAGTAAAGTACGGTACTCTTTATTATTTAGCACAGTGGCAAGGGCTACGAGGTGAGGACTTGGATATAGATTTATCAAAAGAAATTGAACTTATCTGCTCTAAAACTGGTATGAAAGTTATCTATACAGATGAAGTTAAAAAGTATGGTAATGCGTAAAATTGAAGGTGATATAAAATGCATTTCGTCGCGATTGATGTTGAAACCGCAAATGCAGACATAGCATCAATTTGTCAGATTGGGATCGCGAAATACGTTGGAGGGAAGCTAGTTGAAGAATGGTCATCGCTGATCAACCCAGAGGATTACTTTGACTTCATTAATATCGATATTCACGGAATAAACGAAGAAGATGTTGTTGGTTCTCCAACTTTCCCAGAGATTGTTAACATATTAAGTCGTTTCCTTAATAACGAAATTTGCGTTAGCCATACCCACTTCGACCGTGTGTCTATACATCGAGCATTTGCATTGTACGAACTCAAGGAATTTGACACAGTGTGGCTTGATTCGGCCAAAGTTGCTCGTAGAACTTGGGAAGATTGTGCGTGGAGTGGATACAGCCTTTCCAGTGTATGCAAAAAAATCGGGTACAAATTTAAACATCACGATGCATTAGAAGATGCTAAGGCATGTGGCCAAGTCCTTCTTGCTGCTATCGAAGCTACCGGCTTGGATATTGAGTCATGGCTAAAAAGAGTAAAACAGCCAATAGATCCAGCAAATTCATCCAGTGGATCAGCGATAAATAGAGAGGGAAATCCTGAAGGCGAGTTGTATGGAGAGGTTATGGTGTTTACAGGTGCATTGGAAATTCCACGTAGGGAAGCCGCAGACCTAGCTGCAAGTATAGGGTGTTCAGTATCATCCGGAGTAAATAAGAAAACAAGCTTATTAGTGGTTGGCAATCAAGATGTTTCTAAATTGGCAGGAAAAAAGAAAAGTTCTAAACACCTCAAAGCAGAATATCTCATTTCAAAAGGCCAAAGAATTCGTATAATAAAAGAAAGTGATTTCAAAGAATTGGTAAGGTATGCTCAAGCAATCACTTAAAATGTAATTGTCAGGCAGTGTGTGCCTCGCACACCATAAATT
>CAYVFQ010000111.1:0-2781 GCA_964451045.1 uncultured archaeon | reverse complement strand
CAAAAACCATTCTATATGAAAGGTACAGTTATAGCTGATTTCTTATATTTGCTGATGAAGTTTTTCGAGCCATCCCTGTCTAGCACACTTGGTCCAACTCGCTTTTGTATGGCTGGAAGCTTACAGTTCTCCATTTCCAACAACACAACGGTCAGGTCTTTCTCATTCGAATATACATCTTTCCTAAGCACAACAAACTCATTTTCTCTTAATATAGACTCGATCCTACTCGCAAACCTTCTCAGTTGTGGCCATAGTATGTCTGGAACAACTTTTGGCGGTCTGAATTTGATAAATATGAGTTCGGCTTCTCTATCTTTTTGCAACTTTTTTAATTCCAATAACTTAATTGGTTTCTTTTTTGGAGGGAAGAACATGCTTTCTGATGGAGATTTCAAAAACTTTGAAGCAACCTTCTTGAGTTTTTGAAAGCTCTGATGTGAGACAGCAGCCGATGCATTCCTCTTTGCATCAGTTGGGTCTATTAAGATAAGCGATTGGTCTTTGAATTTGCGCCTGAGTTCATGATAATCTTCTTTTGTATAGAACTTTTCTATGTCAATTATTTCTCCGGTTTCCCACTTTGATATTTCTCTGAGCGCCTTCACAAAACCTCCATATTTTACAATTATCAATTCGCATACATATCCCGAAAAGCCTTCTGTCTTTGCATCTGCACCATACATATCATACGCACCGCAAAGTTGTTTCAAAAGTCTGACGTCATTCGACAATTCATGCGGTAGGCTCTTTTCTATGTATTTAACATGGAAAGGCGTCCTGTCAACAGATGATTTTAGATGATCAGTAGATTCTAACTCATAACACGGCACGATGTCTATATTCATTTTTTTAATTTTTCCAGAGACATAAGGATGTTCAGCATATTCTATCACATAACTTCCATGCATACCCTTGATTACTTTCTTACCTATTTCGAGCCCGACTTTTTCCATTTTCTCGTTTGATGCCGATACTGGGAAAAGTATGAAGATATCAAATTCCATCTTTCCAGGTAACCAAGTATCACGTGTGAGGCTGCCAGCTATAATTGCATATGCATCGTGTTTTATAGCTTCCTTGTTTGTTACTTCCAGAATTTTCTCTGCCAATTTTTCAAGCTTTCTTTTCTCAGCAGGTTTTGGCACTATCCTTTTCAGAACTTTTTTAATGACTAACTCTTTTGATGCTTTAGACATAATTAAATTTTGTAAGAGTTTCTATAAAGGTTTAGACACCTGCATTTTTTAAAGCATCTTTACATTCACAGTGTCGCTCTTCAGGTATTTTCTTTATTATGTCCATGAGCAAAGATTTGACTTTATGAGTGTTTTCCTTCATAGTTGAGAGTATTTCTTCCATTGTGACCGGGCTGTCCGCCCATACATCATAATCAGTAATCGTATTTATCGCAGCGTAGCACAACTCAGCTTCTCGTGCAAGCTGGCATTCGGGCACAATGGTCATCCCTATTATGTCGCCAAACAATCGGTACATCTTGCTTTCTGCACGCGTAGAAAATCTCGGGCCCTCTATGCAAACGTATGATCCTTTTTCTTTGACATGCACACCGATTGATTTAGCAGAGTTTATCAGGGCTGTCCTCAGCTCATTACAAAATGGGTCTGCCAATGAGACATGGTAAACTTTGCCTGTTTCATAAAATGTGTATTTCCTGTTCTTCGTAAAATCGACAAATTGGTCGGTTATTATAATGTCTCCCGGCTTATAGCTCTCATTAAGTGACCCAACTGCGCCAGGTGCAAGTATTCTGGTAACACCTAGTTCCTTAAGCGCCCATATGTTCGCTTGACTGTTAACAAGGTGAGGAGGAATTGTATGTTTAGGTCCATGTCGGTTCAAGAAAGCAACTTTTCTTCCAGCGATTTTGCCAATATTTATTTCATCAGACGGTTCGCCAAAAGGCGTCAAAACTTTAATCTTTTTAACATTGCTCAGAAGTTCTGGATTATATATACCAGTTCCTCCTATAATCCCTATCTCGGCTTCCTTAAAATTCCCCATACTATTCAATACGTGCTAACATTTTTCAGGGTTACTTTTTCCTATTCAGGACCCTTTCTATCTCTTGTCTTGTTATGGAGCCTTCACGTAAAATTTCAAAACTTCCTTCGACAGATAGGTCAACTACAGTTGAAGGTTTTCCGAGTTTGCACATTCCGCCATCTAGTATAAAGTCGATACTGTTTCCTAGTTGGTCTTTTGCATCTTTGGCTGTTATTGGGTTGGGTTGACCGGATACATTTGCAGACGTAGCCGTTACAGGGCCTGCAGCTTCTATGAACTTAAGAGCTATTTGGTTATCTGGGATCCTTATACCCAGCTTTTCCGATCTTGATGTCAGCTCCTTTGGCAATCTGGCCTTCTTTTTCAATATAATGGTCAATGGTCCGGGCATAAACGCTTCAGACAACCTTCTAGCCGCGTTGTTTGTAAAAACAAGTTCATCCATCTGGTCAAAATCGGTCACAGCAACCGACAGTGGTTTTTTAAATGGTCTTCTTTTGGCTCCGAAAACTTTCAAAACAGAAATACGATTGAAAGGATCAGCTCCGAGTCCGTAAATAGTCTCTGTTGGATAAACAACGAGACCACCTTCTTTTATTATATGGGCTGCGTCAGCTATGGTTTTCTCAAATTCGTTTTCAAATACCATAATCTTTCTTCAACCTTGTGACTATAAATAAAGATTTAGCTACTGTAGAGGTTCTGTTCGAATGTGGCGTGGTTTGAGTGCCAGTTTTCGGGTGGTCAGAAGGC
>CAYVFQ010000110.1:0-2789 GCA_964451045.1 uncultured archaeon | reverse complement strand
GCAACGCACCCAGCCGTAAAATAACAATTCTCGCTGATTGTACTCGTTTTCGTACTGTGGTTAAAGATATTTTTGGGAGCATCGTTGATGGTATAATTCCATCATCATGGGGCGGGAACGGCTTGTGAGAATAAATATTTATAGCCATAGAGGTCACCGAGGTCACAGAGATTCAATAGGGTATAGGGTTCCGGGTGAAGCAAGGATGAAGAGAAGAAAAGAATCAGATACGGATTTACACTGATAAAACTGATTTGGAAATTTAAAAGAAGAACCTTGGAGGGAACAGAATTTCAAAAACAGGTTTCAAGCAAAGGCGCGGAGTTACAAAGAAGAAGAGAGACAGGATAACAAGATTGAAATCGTGGCGGAGTGAGTTTACAATGCGGCAGTGCAGGGATACATCTTGATATTGCAGCATTTGGGTCAATAATGCCTATAAGTCACCAGGCTTGATGTAAGTCGTTATATTTGAGGGAGTTAGGTTAAAAGGTCGTTATAAATAACTTAATTTCGGGGATCTTCCTAATGGAGAATAAAAAAACTCTAGATGAAAGATATTCATATCTTAAGAGTAGGATAAAAGAACGAAAAAAAGAATTTGATGCATTTATTGAGATGCTGGAAGAACATACTTCCTGGCTTACCTCTCCTGCAAGTACCAGATATCATCTGAATGAGGAAAAAGGATTACTCATTCATAGCATTTCCGTAGCTGAGAATCTCATAAAATTTAAGGATTTTCTTACTCCCCAGATTACCGATGAAAGTTGTGTCATCGTGGGATTATTTCATGACGTTGGCAAGGTAGGAATGCCCGGTCAACCACTCTATATCAAAAACGACAATGAATGGGAAATACAGAAGAGGAATATCAAATACAAGACGAATCAAGCTTTACCTCATATGAGTTTGGGGGCACGCAGTCTTTATTTGGTGACAAAATATATCCCTCTTACGGACGCTGAGGCTCAAGCAATACTATATCACGACGGTCAATACGTTGATGAGAATAAAACCATCAGGCACAAAGAGGAGCCATTGACTTTACTTGCTCATTGGGCTGATTATTGGACGGCTCATATATATGAGGAAGGGCGAAGGTTGAAGGATGAAATCGACTATTATGACAAATATCTTGATGAAGAATAAGTTATAAACTATAAACACACACCAGATAAATTACAGGTGTATTTATGTACTTAGCTGAAATACATGGAAAGGTTTCTTCCAAAATAGAGCGAATGGAAGATATTCTGACTTCAAACGTGTTCTCGTTTTTCAAATATTCTAACAGGAGAATCTTCTTAAGGCAATTTCTTAAAGAGATTGAAATATTTGTCTCAGAAACAGATGCAGATAAGGCTGAGTTTATCTTTTGGCCAGAGCTAGCAGAGAAAACAGAACCAGATTTAGTTATTAAGGTTGGTGATTTCTACATACTATTTGAGGCAAAATACTTCTCCGGTTTTAGAGGAGAAACTGAAAAAACCGAAGCTCAAATCTTACGTGAGATTGAGGGAGGAAGAATTGAAGCCAAAAACAACGATGAGATATTCTATTTAGTTACTATCACAGCAGATCCTTATTACAAAAAAGAGAAGTTCTCAATTAATCCTTCTGAGTTTAATTCAAATTTCCGTTGGACTAACTGGCAAAGAGTCTGCTCCTTTCTTGAAAAAGTTCTGAAATATTCCACTTCGGTCACACCGAGAGAAAGGGACTTTGCCTTTGACCTATACAGACTCTTGGATAAAAAGAATCTTCGTGCCTTTAAGGGAATCTCTTGTATTAATAATTTTGATATTCCTACAAGACAATATGAAAACCTTTTCTTTGAGGCAGGAACTGCAATGTTCCGGGGTAGTTTCATCGGATTTGAAAATAGTCTATCTAGCATTGATGCCATACAACCAATTGAGAGAACCATTTTTTTTGACCACCGAGTATCAATAGGATATTTCGCTTCTCTACAATCACATAAGAATATTAACACGTCAAATGATAATGTATTTTGGAAAGGGAATTGTATTATGGCTAACCACGACGATATAAACAATGCGTTCGAGTTTATCCACCAGTTCTATCTTGAGGTCTCGTACTTAGTGAAGGAGATTGAGGGATTATTGAAGCAAGAAGAAGAAAAATTTGTCATTGGTAAGCCAGTTGGTTATGGCATTAGTACAAGAGGGTCTACGGGACTGGAATCCAATAATGTTTATTTTTGGTTGCCAAGCAAATTTTCCATCTTTTTTGTACCAGAGGATGTTACCGTCTCAAATGGCCAGACGAAAACTAAAGTTGATGACAAACTCAAGATTTTATACTTTAGATTTATTCTTAATGATAAGAAATTTAAACAGCCACTTATTTACTCAGGTGTGTTTCATAATATCATACTGAAAGAGCAAAAGTGGAATAGATTTGAACAAGCAATGGGACCGCTCGCTGGGAGTGATGAGAAAGTATTTAGTGATCCTCTAACGGTTGATTACGAGGACGCCAAAATCATAGTAAAGGGTAAATTCATAAAGAATGAGCTTTTGACAATCAACAATAGTGAAACTATTTTCCATAAGGTACTTGAACCCAGCTTAAGACTATATAGGGAAATTTAATTTATTCTTTAACGGTATGCATAGCATACCCTACGTTTTTGTGTCACTGTCATGCAGATGAGATTTCTCCGCCGAGGGCGGCGGAGCTACATTCAACAGCCTCAAGCTCGCGGACTCGCTTGAGGCTGCCCCTCGAACATATTGTGCAGCCACGCGTGGCCGCCCCTACTC
>CAYVFQ010000109.1:0-2794 GCA_964451045.1 uncultured archaeon | reverse complement strand
TGATTGTATATTTATACCCATCCGCATTATCAATCAAGAATGATGAGTACTATCGTTTTTTAATTTAGCGTATTCAACTCATAAGTGCAGCGTGTAGTGAATCAGGCTTACGAACTACCGTTCCTACAGGAATCACCAAACAATTTAATCTTAGAGCGGGAGATACTATTATTTGGAAAATAAAAACTGATGGAAATAATTTAATAATTGTTGTCGAACCAAGAGATGTGATTGTCAAATGATTACAACTAAAAGACGTCATTAAACATGTGAAAATATGATGCCTTGGGTTCTATATTCTAATTTCACGACGATATTAACAAGTTTTTAAGATGATATGGTAAACTTATTAATGATGTTGGATGGTTTCTAAAAGGGTGAAAAAGCTAAATAGAAAAAAACGACGAGCGAGGAAACACCGAACTACAAGAAGAACGAATGAGTGTTCTTATCATCTATGCAACCGAAAGGGTACACTTTACAGATGTAGATATTGTGGTCGAATTTTCTGCAAAGAGCATATAAAGGCAAAACCACCGGGAACACCGAAACTTGACACGACAACGCCTGAAGGCATGAGAAAGCAGGAAGAATGGCGGTCTCCTAACGGACACCCCTGTCCAGATTATCTTGAACGATATGAGTTAGAACAAAGGGCGGAAAAGGCGAAATATAGCCAAGCTTTAGCAAGACTTATTGAATCGAAACCTTTACGAAGACCATATGATGGGGAAACCATCGGTGGTAGAGAACCAAAAAGGCGTAAACTTTCTGTATCTGAAAAAATCAGCAATTACTGGTACTGGCACAAAAGGAAAATTGTGAAGGCTGTCATATTACTCGCGGTTCTCCCCGCAGTCGCCTATCTTTTATACAAAAGTTATGTTTCTGGGCAGATTCAGTCGATTTTTAGCCAAACCTATCTCTGGGTCGCCGACCTGCTCAGGAACTCAAATTTGACAGAACTCGTTTCATTTAATCCCGATTATTGGGGATATTACGCCGTGCCTGTTGTTCTGATAGGGTTGTTTTTGTTAGGACGCAGGTTTTCTTTTATCGAGGAGCATGGAAATCTGATACTCGTTCTGATAATAATTTTCGGGATTTCCATAGCTTTCCTGTATCCTTACTTCATGGATACCAAACTGATGGCAGAACTGTCATATGAACAGGCAAAGGCGTCTTTCGACAGAATAAACGAGATAAGGTCCAACAATGGCGTTTCCCCTCTCGTGTGGGATGATGATTTGTACAGATTAGCAAAATACAGGGCGGAAGACCAGTATGACAGGGGATATTTTTCGCATGATTCACCTGAAGGGCACGATATCCGTTATTACGCCACGATATTTGGTGTACAGCACATGGGAATCTCCGAAAACATAGGCAAAGGGCATTACAACATGGAGGATGTTATTAACGGTTGGGAGGATAGTCCCGGTCACTTCCGAAACCTTTTATTCGGGAATAAAGGTGCTGTCGCCGTGTATGGTGATATCTATGTATATGTCTCGGCTATAAGATGAATCGTTTTTAAGTTCAAAAAAGAAATTTTTGCTATGGCTAAAGAAAAGGAAAGGCCATTAGCTGTCAAATTGATAGTTGCTTACATAATCATATATTTCATCTATGTGATTTTTTCCATGCTCGCTGGCTACGGCTGGATTGGCCTTGGTGCAATAATAATGATATTGGCACTTTACAATGGACTTTGGAAAATGCAAAAAGCGTGGATGCATGTCGTTGTTTTTCTTTTGGCACTCAATACAGTTTTCTATCTCCTTTTCATGGCGGTTTTAGACTACAGCTACATTGATTCTTGGTTGGCCTTGATTGAAACTGGGGTGATAATACTCTTAAACTGTCTCTCAATCGCTTGGCTGATGAAAAACACGAAACTATTCAACGACTCTGAAAAAGACAGTAAAAGAGGCGGTGGCAAGAAGACCAGCGGTGCGTGGTATCTTCTTCCAATATTTTTTGGGCTAATAGGCGGTGTAATAGGGTATTTCGCATTGAAGGAAAGAGACAAGAAAATGGCCGAGAGAATCCTCATAGTAGGAATAGTCACACTTCTGATTTTGATGCTTACCATGATTGTTGCGGGTATTCTGGCGGGCTGGGCAACTCGATACGCAACAGAGCAGAGGAGTCTTCTTGAAAAATGTATCGAATCTAACATAATCATCAAGCAGGCTACTTATGATGCCAGCACTGAGACACTCTCCATCATGCTCTATAATCCGAGTGGTGTCAGTCTGGAAGGCTTTAACATCACAATCAACTATAATGCCAATGGACCTGCTACACCCGTTATTTGGGTAGTGGATGATGTTATTGAACCCAACAACTTCAAGACCGTATCGAGAATCGACATAAACAAGAATATCGAGGACGTTGAAGTGAGGTCGAATGAATGCATGGGTTCATATGACCTGATAAGATATTACGACATAGCGGGGCTTGAAGACCTTGAAGTAGAGTCGCTCAAAACCCAATCAGAACAGCATTGTAGTACATACTGTTATGGTGTTGAAGACTCAGAATCATATCTCATGGAATTCAACGAAACTGATGAATCATTCACTTGCTACTGTTATGATGGCAATGATGACTTAATTGAATGGTCCAGTTTCGAATGGAAATAATCCCAAATTGGAAACAATGCTTTTCGATGGCTTATTAAGCAAAATGAGAACATTGAATTATGATTATAGAACTCGTATTACTAATCAACATCCTATTGAGCCTTGAATAATCTACTTAACACACTATAAGGGTAATCGAGCGTGTT
>CAYVFQ010000108.1:0-2824 GCA_964451045.1 uncultured archaeon | reverse complement strand
TTCACATTCTGAATGGCATCTGATATCTGCTTGAATCCGGACAGCTGTTCCCTGGTGGCATTGGCCATTCTGTCACCCATGTCCATAGCCGATTGGGCCGCTTCCTGCATTTTTAATATGGCCTCATCAAGCTGTTTTACCATGGAAGATCCGTTCTGCACATTTTCTCCTGTTTCCATGACAAATCTGGTAATTTCAGTTTCGCTTGAAACAATAATTTTGATAGATGCAGTTTGCCATTCATCGGGTATTACGTAGGGTTCTTGAACAATGGTATTAATTATCAAATAATCGCTACCTGTTTCTACTACTTCACCGGAAGCATAAAAAACTTCTTCAGGAACAGGGACATAGTACTCCGCAACTTTCTTGTACTGGGCTACTAAATCTTCAGATGATTTTTTGCCGAGATAAAAACCAACTTTGAGCCCGGCCAGGGCTATTATTATAATAACTATTATAGTAATGATAATAAGTTGGGATTTTTTCATATTTAGAAGCAGATTTATGCAGAGTTCGATGGGCATCGGGCCGCGGATTTACGCGGAATGCCGCATTTTCTGCATAGTTATCTGTGTTTATCTATCCCTATTATAATCTTTTTTGAGAACAAAAACAATTTTATAAGTGTGGATAACTTTTATTTGGTAGTTATTACTATTTTGTGATAAAATTAAGTCGAGTAAACAATCCAAATTATGCGAACATTTATTCGTATATTTTAAATTATCTTTAGCGAATACTTATTCGTGAATTTGGGTTAAAAATAACATGATAAATATCAAAATTCAAGTTACTTTTAACGGGAAAAAACCAAACAGAAAGACCAAAAAGATTTTTGGTTCAACGCGTAGTTTTTTAACTAAGAAAATATCACCTGCTTTGGTTTTTTCAACTGTTATTTTAAGCTTGGTTTTAGCTCTGGGTGTTAACTTAGTTTTTGCCTGGACTGACCCGAGCGCCAATCCGCCTTCGGGCAATGTAGACGTACCAATTAACACGGGCTCTACTGCCCAAACCAAGACGGGCAGCTTCACTGCTAACGGCTGGAGCTTGCAGAATAACTATTTTTATGATGACAATGAATTGGTTATTAGAGCAACCGATGAGTGGCTGAGATTAAACCAGAATAGTAATTTTAGCAATGGTATTTATACTCCTTTAAAAATGCGATCAGACGGTGGTTTTAATGTAGATGGAAATACGGTTATTGATTCGAATGCCGGCTGGCACAGAACTTATGGTAATACCGGATGGTATAACGGAACTTACGGGGGCGGTTGGTACATGATTGATTCAACCTGGGTTAGGGTTTATAACAACAAAGACGTTTATACTGCCGGCAGGATACGGGCTGACACCAGTTTATGTATTGGCACTGACTGCCGCAGTAGTTGGCCATCCGGAGGAGGAAGTGATACTCTTCAGTCGGTTACCAACAGAGGAAACACTACTACAAAAAATATTTATTCTCCTCGCTACTATGACAAAGACAATTCTACTTATTATGCAGACCCGGCAGGTCGAAGCAAGCTTAACGGAGTGACATCTTATAGTAATATATCCTGTAATAACTGCGCTATAACGGCCGACAATAATATTCAGGCTCACGGAAGAATAATTTCTGACGAAACTATTCGCGGTTACGACGATTTAGTTATTAGTGGCAGTGGTTCATTTGGTGGGAGCGTTTTTGCAGATAATGATATAAAAGCAGGTAGTGATATAGTAGCGGATAATAGTATTTATGTTCACAATGATTTGCGGGTAGATGATAAAATCTACGCGCCGAATCACGGATGGGAAGATGTGCGCGATAGTTATCCTCATACTGCTTACTGCGGGTGTGATAATGGTTGGTATGTGGCCGGGGTAAACTTCGGTGGTGATGGAGATTGTAATCATATAAAATGCGCTTCTCCATTTAAACAATATAACCCACCAAATCCTCCTGGCGGATGGAATCCTCCTTGTTTTACTGCCAAAACTGAAATCTTAATGGCCGATGGAACCTCTAAGAGTATAGCAGAAGTTCAGACAGGAGAATATATCCTAACTCGGGAATCGGAAATTTCTTCTAAATTAGTAAAAGCTAAAGTTTTAGAAGTTTATGAACACGAAACCAATGCTTATTTGCTTGTTAACGGTTATTTAGAGGTGACGCCCGACCATAGAATGTTTGTTAATGGTGATTGGAAAGCGGTTCAAGAATTGGAAACAGGAGATAAACTTCTTGATAAAGATAATAACGAAGTGATTGTGGAATCTATAATGGCAATCGAGGAAAGGCCGGATATAAAGGTTTATAACTTAGAGATTGAAACATACAAAACTTATTTTGCCGACGGTTTTTACGTTCATAATATAAAAGAGAACCCTCCACTATAGTAAAGCAAAGCACCCATGCCTTATTTAGCATAGGTGCTTGGTTTTGTTGATACAGGGTTAAATTCCCAGGTTTACCTCGAGGATATGCTCGATCGTGGGTTTAAATTTGAGTATTAGACCGGAAGCATTCTCGTCAACGTCGAATATCAGTTTTCCGGAAAGTTTCTGACCAGGCGCATAATCTCGGCTATCAGCGTTGGTTATTGCTCCGGGAAGGCATTGTCTGATTTGGTAGTCATAATAGAAATCAGTGGTGTATAGCTTGCCGGCGCTGTCTGTAATTGTGAAATGGTCGCGGGAAATATACCAGGAACGATTTTTGACATCAATATTCTTCAGTTCGATGTCAAGGATGACGTACTTTCCTTTTGCCGTGTACTGGCCGTCGCAGACCTTTTTTTGGGATTCAACAGATTTAACCAGAAGCTGAAAGATA
>CAYVFQ010000107.1:0-2826 GCA_964451045.1 uncultured archaeon | reverse complement strand
GGCAAGGTGCCCGTTATCGTGTACGGCCGTAAGAAGGACCCCGTGAAAACCTTTGACGAAAGGTCGGTGAAAAAGGGTTCTCTGGGGACGATGAGCGGCAGAGACTTGCAGAAGTTCATATTCGGAAAGTAGGGAAATCTGCACGAAAATCTACGTTTATATCATACATATCTTTAAATATTAGCCGTGACATTAACACATTGATTAAAGATTGAGTGTTAGGAAACACGAAATGTCAGAATCATTTTCTTTCATCGTTAATAGGAGTGATTTCTTTAAAGAACGTGGAATATCGTTTGATTGTCCTTATGGCGTAAGGAGAGGTGAAACAGATGGGTAAGAAAAAGAAGAAATAAGTAACTGCCAAATTGGTTACAAACGGAAGGGATTAGAATAAAATCCCTTAAAAGTTTGTTGCTTTTTTATTTTAGCGTTCGAACAAGTCAAAGGGGTGAAGCTCTATGGCATGGGAAGAATCGGGATGGGATGAAGACGAAGACAGCGAAGAAGACTGGTAAATGATGTGGATACAGAGAGTAGTTTAAGAGTTTCTTTATTCGTTTGTCTTAGTATCGGGGGTGGCTTGATTGAACAAACTCTTTCCTCAGATTAAGTTCGTATATGGAGATCTGAAAGATGTAAAACACCTGAAGCGGCTTAATGGAGACCTTAGGTCACTGGAAAGGGAAATACTTTCGTATGCACCATCAAATTTCAATTCGTCAAAGCTCAAAAGGATAAGGATAAGAGTATTCAAGTTTTCAAGGAAAGAAGACTGCGGCGAGATGTATCTAGAGGCTGGAAGGAAGAAATACGTTTGCCTGAATTCATCCATAATAAACACGAGGTACTACAAATCGCTCCAGTACATACTGCATGGCATCGCTCATTCGTTCTGCCATCTTGAAAGCGGCGTTGTCGAGGAATCATTCTGTGAATTCGTCTCATATTCTATCCTTAAGAAACACCTGGAAAAAAGAGGCAAAAGGTTCTCAAGGAGGGTAATCAGGGGCATAATAAAAAGCTCTCCATCCGAATATAGGGTCCTATACAAGGCCGCGGGATGCTTCGACAAGAAATGCAAAGACTACATGGTAAAGCTGAACGTGAGGGCGAAGAACAGAAAAGTCTCAAAAAAGTACCAGAGGAAGATATTCCATAAGTTCTTGAAGCTGAACAAGCTGCAAAGCATGATAGTTTCTGAATACTACATGCCTGAACTGGAAAAAGGTTTCAGGAAACTCTAGAATATAATATTCAAATATTTTTACTCAATAAAATAAATTCTAATTCAGTATGATAGTCCGTGGGATGAAGATAAGGAAGGTTTTTGCTACAAACTCAAAGCCGACGATAGAGATAGATATAAGGACAAAGGCGGGTACAGTCAGCAGCTCGGTGCCTATGGGAACCAGCACAGGCAAGCACGAGGCTGTTTACCTGCCGGTCGAAGATGCCATACAAAAGTTCGCTATGGTAAGCAGGTACTTTCGGACAAACGAGTTCCATTCGATGGAAGACGTGGATGTGACGCTCCACAAAATCGATGTCACGTCGAACTTCAGCTATATCGGCGGGAACGTTTCGATTGGAGTGTCATCTGCATTTTTGAAGGCATTCGCGCTCGAGGCTGATCTGGAAGTTTTTGAATACGTTTACAACATGGCGATGAAGAAAAGAGAAAGGAACGGCTTGGAAAAGGAGAAGCCGAAAATGCCCATGCCGCTGTGCAATGTCATAGGAGGCAGCCACACCAGGAACAAACTTGGCCAGCCGAACATACAGGAATTCCTGCTGATGCCTGTCCACCAGAAGTCCTTCTCTGATTCTATAACGCGCATGTCGAAGGCGTACATCGAAACGGGCGAGCGTCTGGAGAACGAGGACGAAGGTTTCATGTACAGCAAGAACATAGAGTCTGCGTGGGCCACGAAGCTGGGCATAGGGAAAGTGCTTGAAATTTTAACGCGGGTTGCGGGCAATGAGCTTTTCAAGATAGGAATGGATGTGGCAGCGTCGAATTTGTGGGATGGCAGCAGGTATGTTTACACGCGCAGAGACATACGCGGCGATATTGTGCAGGAGAAACTGATACGCACAGAGCAGCTAAACTTTGTCGACGACCTTGCGAGGCGCTATCCGATTGCATACATAGAAGACCCGTTCGAGGAGGACGATTACGTTTCTCACGCTACATTGAACAACGCCCTGTCCGCGCGCAATGTAATGGTCTGCGGCGACGACTTGTACGCAACGAACATAGGCCGTTTGCAGGTGGGCATAGAGCACAAGTCAACTAGCGCAGTCATCGTTAAGCCGAACCAGATAGGCACTATATCAGACGCAATGAAGTTCGTGGAACTTGCAAAGAAAAACGGCATGAAAACAGTGATGTCGCACCGGTCCGGCGAGACTGAAGATGTTCTGATATGTCATTTGGCGACAGGCCTTGGATGTGATTATGTCAAGTTCGGCATAAGCGGGGAGCGGACAGCAAAACTAAATGAGATGATACGCATAGAGGAGGATATGATGTAACGTCGGGAAGCAAAGGAAAGAATTATAGCTTATGCTCACCAAATTTAATTAAGTGCTTAGATGATAGTGCCCATTTTGTTTTCAATTGTTGGAGTGATAATACTTCTGGGATTTGCGGGAAGTTATTTCTTCAGAAGGACCATGATCCCTGACATAGTATGGTTGCTGGCGCTCGGTATACTGGTCGGACCCGTGCTCAAAATAGTGGATGCATCATTACTCCTTGAGTATACTACGTTATTCTCTGCAAACGCAATAATGATAATTCTTTTCAAGGGCGGCATACAG
>CAYVFQ010000106.1:0-2877 GCA_964451045.1 uncultured archaeon | reverse complement strand
GTTCAGTACAACAACATTGTTTGGAAAACTGGTGGAGGTCAGGTTGCACTTTCCGGTTCTATTGCTGAATCTAGCATCAGCGATGTCGTTGATACTGAGGGTAATAAAGTTGTTGATGGAATTACGTATGACCAAATAAAGGATTACATCACCCCAGAGGGAACTCGAGTTTATGTCGCATTTAACAAATGGGATCGTTGGTTGAGTGATGAAAAAATCCTAATTTCAACAACAAGCCATTATTGGCAACCAGTAGGTGAACCATCTAGAGAGACTTTGTTTATATATAACGTTGGTGATAATTCCTTTGAAAAAATATTTCAGAAAGAAATTCAATAGATGAAATGAGTAATCGCGGATTTGCTGCTATTTTAATCATAGGGTTTATTGCTGTTGTTTTTGCAGCAGGCGGATATTGGTATTGGCAGAATCAACGAAACCAAGAAGCTGAAGTTGACCCAATATCGACAGTGATACCAACAAATACCCTAACTGAAACACCCATTACTACACCAATCCAAAATAAATCGGAAGCGGATATTTTAAGAGAAAAAGTTTTGGAACAGATAGAGATCTCAAGAGATGAAGTTACTATTTTTAATACCTATGATGTTGAGTTCGACTCAATTAAGGTATCCGAATCTGGAGATTGGGGGAAGGCAGTTGTGTTTTACAAAGATAAGCAAACAGGTGAAGTCATTCCTACTGAAGGAGATCTTATTCTTGCAAAGAAAGTTTCCTCTAATTGGCAAGTTTTAATTGGTTTGACTCATTCCAGTGAATGGGATCAGTGGGTTCAGGATGCGCCTGCGGATATTGTTCCCTCTGGTTCAAAGGAGTATTGGGCTGCTCGTTATGCCGAAACCGATCAAGTGGATACTTCAAAATGGCAAGAATACCAAAATACATCTACAAGTGTATCTTTTCAATACAAATACCCGCCTGGTTATTTGATGAATGATGAGAAATTCGAAATCGTTGATCCAGCTTATGACGGAATTCATGAGATTAACATTTATGGCCCAGATATAGGTGCACAAGGACCTGGGATAAAAGTAAGCATCTACAATTACGAAAAAACCGTTGATCAATTTATTGAGGAAACCCGCTCAAGCGATACTGCAAATTGGGAAACGTTTACAAGTGAAATGGGATATGAAGACTTTGAACCCATTGGAATCAAATCTGTTGATGACGCAAGTAACTCTGTGATACAGGCAAAAAAGATATATCGACTAAATTATCCCAATGCTCCTGATCGTGAAGAAACACAATATCTGTTTAAAGTAGATCAGTATCTAGTCGTCCTTTCCGCAACATACGGTAGTTACAATCCTAACAACGGAAGAGATGGCACTGAAGAACGAGATTACCTTGACGGAATCTTCCAAACTTTTGAGACTTTGTAATATTTAATTAGATTTATGGAAAATAATACAGAAGAAACACTTGTTGAAGATAATCAGAAAGAAGTAAGTACACCACTCTTTCATAATCGCAAAATCTGGATTGTGGGATTGTTTCTTATTGTTCTTATCTTAATAGGATCAGGAAGTATTTGGTATTGGCAAACCCGGGATAAGGATCCAGAAATGAAACCTACTCCAACAGTTGTTCCTACAGATACGCCAACTGAAACTCCGATTTTTCCCGATACTCCTAACAACGAGATAAAGTTATCCGAAAATGGTCATCTATTAGGCACATTGGCTTTCATTCGGAATGATAATCTTTGGGTGTCAATAAATGGAGTGGAGAAGCAATTAACATCAGATGCGGTTTCTACAAAAATACCTTTCCAAACGGGTTTACCTGAGCTTTGGTATAGTAATCCTCAAGTTTCTCCGGATGGAATGAAGATTGCCTATCTAAAAAATACAGGTTCAGACTCGAGAACTCTAATGGTTTCTGACATCAACGGGGAAAATTCTCAAGAATTGGCCAATGATGTTGAGTGGACAATGCCATTTTTACAATGGACAAAGAATAGTCAACAAATTTACTATCCAGCAACGCATAGTACGGGTATCATCGTTGTTAAAAGTGTGGATGTGATGACATCCCAGCTACAGGAGTACGGTCAATTTTCTGTACAGATGGGTTGTGGTGGGGCCAGTCCTGATCCGTCAGACCATACAGCCGCAGGAGAAAATATTATTAGCGTAGGTGGTGGTGTCCAAGTTTTCAGTCTGGTGCCTCAAGAGGACTACATTCTTCATACCGTTAATTGTGGTGGAGTTGGGCTGGCTATGTTTGATTTATCGACAGGTATAGATAAGAACTTAAGTGACAGAGCGAGGAGCCCAGTTTTTTCACCTGATGGTAACAAAATTGCGACTATATTAGAGAGCAATATTGCGGTGTTTGAGGCAAGTACCGGAACTATTCTAGGTACATATTCAGTACAAGAGTACCCAAGTAGCCTCCAATGGGGTGGCGAAGGGGATGTATTGTTTTATACTTCATCAAAGTTACTCGACACGTTAGTTTATAGTCAAGACTTGGAACTTGAAGTAATTGATCCATCATGGGTTTCTTATCGAGTGAACAGATCCTCAGTTTGGGAGTTGTTTTTTAACACAGGTGAAAGTAAGAAAATTATAGATTTTGATGCACATTATGCTAAACCCATGTTCTCTTTGGGGGATAAATTATTAGTTGATTTAGTTGAAAACGCAACTTCACTATACAACTACGTTAGTCAGCAAAAAACAGATAGTGGTATGGTTGAGTATTATCCAAAAGTAAATCTAGTAGAGGTGAATATAGCAGATTATTCCACTATTGTTTTGTTAACTGATGCTCAACAACCATTCTACTTAATGTCAGATATCGCCATTACTGGTATACCAGCTCCTGCATTAGACCAAACGAATA
>CAYVFQ010000105.1:0-2881 GCA_964451045.1 uncultured archaeon | reverse complement strand
CGGCCTCCCTTCGGGCTTAAGTCAGTGAGGGTTCGTGAATCCCAAACGTTATATGAAACCAGCGCAAAATACAAATTTTTCAAGCTATTCAGGAGGGGAATATATGAATTTTGAAAAAGCATCAAATTTCATTTGGAAAAATGGAAGATTACTAGAAAGAAGAGTATTTGAATTTGTTTTTCTTGGAGGAACAAAGAATAACATACTTAATGCAATTAAAGCTTATCAGAACGATGATGGTGGATTTGGACACGCATTGGAACCAGACTTACGTACACCAGAGAGTCAACCACTCTATACAGGGTTTGCGTTAAGATTAATGTACGATTGCAACATTAAGGATATAGACCTAGCAAATAAAGTTTGTGACTACGTATCACAACATGCTGATTTAGAAACAGGAATTCCAATAATATTGCCTTCATCAAGTAAATTTCCTAGAGCAGAACATTGGAATAATCCATTATCTGTACAACCATCAATTAGCCAACTACCGGGATTAGTTGGACTTATTAGATGGCAAGGAGTGAAGCATCCATGGATTGATAAAGCAACTGATATTTGTTTGAATGATATATCCTCTCGAAAGTATGACGATGCACATACTATATCATCAGCATTTTGGTTGTTAGAAAGTTTACCTCAAACAGATTACATAAAGTCATTATTTAACAAACTATCTAAAGACTTGTTTCAAGCAAGATTCTTTATTTTGGAAGCTCCTTCCCAGAGTTATGGGCTTATACCGTTAGAGATTGCGCCGTCACCAGATTCTTACTGCAGAAACATTTTTTCAGGCGAAACGATTATGGATCACCTAAAAGTGTTGGAATCGCAACAAGGTGAAGATGGTGGCTGGCCTATACAATGGGAACCGCCGGGAGGAATAGCAAAGAATGAATGGAGAGCCCATAAGACTTTAATGAGTCTAATAACCTTAAAAGCATACAACATGATAAATCTTTGATCGTAATTCGGAGAAGGCGCTGGCATCACATAACACCGTTTTCCTGCTGCGGGTCTTACGCCCCTTGGTCTGCAAGAAGCATTTACGAAGAAGCGAATTCAGCAGACACATCGATTTTCCTAAGATAAGCATATCTAAGGAAAATCGACGTCAGGAACACAACAACGTTATCCGAAACCCTTGAAAAATTAATAATGGAAGTAGGTTCAAAAGATGATATTTCAAACAAGACATTATTTAAGAGATCAGAAGTTGCCTCAAGTAAGGAAAGAATTGCTTACACGGATTATTGACAAACTAAAATTACATGAAGCAATTGAAGGTATTTTTCTTGGAGGCTCGATTGCTAAGAATAATGAGGATTTATTTTCAGATATTGATTTACGTATAGTTGTTACAGGAGATCAGTTTGATGAATATATCCGTAGTAAACAACGATTAATGTCTGAATTTGAAGATGTTTTATTTTTTGAAGATATGAATCCGGGAGCTCCTTTTACAATTGCACATTATGCCAATTTTATAAAGGTTGATCTGTTTATATATACATTTTCGCGCCTTCACCCATCCTTATGGCTCCAAGATATAAAGATCGTATACGATCCTTCCGGAAGATTACAAGGAATTTTGAATTCTTCCAATGACATGATTTATCAGGTTTCAAAGGAAGAAGTCGAGAAATGGAGAGGCAAGGTTTTTTCTTATATTCACGAAGTGTATCGAAGAGTTTTAAGGGAAGAGTATTATTATGCGTTAACCATGATCAACAACTTACGTTCATTTATTGTAAATGGATGGAATATGGAGGAGAATCGACAATCCAATGATGCATGGGACTGGTCGAAGATTGAAGGGACGAGATCTCAATTACAACCTTGGCAATTATCCCTATTGAGTAGTTGGATGTGTGGTAGAAATCAAGAGGAAATAATAAAGACATTAATGAGTATGGTTCCAGAAATTAGAAGACTGCACAGAGTGTTAAGTGAAAGGACTGGCTTGGAAATGAATGAAGAGAAATTCGATAGAATCATAAACCTAGTATTGTGAGAATTTCGAGGAAGTCAAGGGCATCGGATAACACCATGTTCCTGCTGTGGGGCTTCGCCCCTTGGTCTGCCGAAGAATTTACGAAGAAGTTGATTCAGCAGACACATCGATTTCACTAAAGATAGGCATATCTAAGTGAAATCGACGTCAGGAACACAACAACGTTATAAGAAATTGCCGATAAAGGAGTACTTTGATGTCTGATTACATCGTAAAGATCTTTTCAAATAATGAAAAAAACATACCTAAAGACGAGGAAAGACTTGAAATATTAAATCAATTAAGAACTCTGACAGTCACTACAATTAGAGAGAGATATTATGATGAAGTAACATTCATAGATCAAGGATCAAATTTTGAAGAAGTCAAATGCAGTAACTGTGGTAATACGCTTGAAATAGATTGGTGGTCTGAGCAGATGGACAACTGCGGCATGAGTAATTTTAATGATTTATCTGTAACAACACCATGTTGTAAGAAAGTGACTTCATTAAATGATTTAAATTATATTTGGCCAGCAGGATTTGCAAGATACGTTATTGAGATTATTAATCCGGATGAGAATGAAGTATTTGAAATAGAAAAAATTACAAAACAAATTAACCATAAATTAGTAAGAGCACATTACTAGATTACTCGAGGAAGTCGGCAACTTCTTATAACACCACATTCACGCATCGGGGCTGACGCCCCTTGGTCCCGGAAGCCTGGAGCGAAGAAGTAATTGCCGGGACACATCCGAACTGGCTAAGTCCGTCGGACCCGTTCGCTGCCGCTCACTTAAGCCAGTGGGACGTCGTGAATGCAAGAACGTTATGTGAAACCTCGGTAAGTGCATAAGAAACCCTAAATCCCAAAACCGTA
>CAYVFQ010000104.1:0-2883 GCA_964451045.1 uncultured archaeon | reverse complement strand
ACTGAAAAATAATAATATAGATTTCTGCTTTAATCAAGGTTAATAATATCTTTAAAGAAGTATATTTTTGCTCGCTTTATTTTTTAAAACAAGAGGTCCTGTCTACTTAAGTCCATCCACACAGGAACATAATATTGGTTACGGAAACTACGGAACAGAAGAAGAGCGAATGAATCAGGTGGCGGATGTTACAGAAAAAATTCTGAAAGCGCATGGGATTACGGTGTATCGAAATAAGCCGGAGATGACACTAGCTCAAGTGGTGGCAGACAGTAATGCCAAAAAACCAAATATTCACTTTGCTATTCATTCGAATGCTAGCGGTAATAGGAAGTCTAGAGGGGCTGAAGTGTTTTGTCACCGATTCGGAGGGGAAGGGGAAAAGTTGGCAAGAAGTATCTATTCTGAACTTACGCCATTGACTCCAACAGGAGACAGAGGAGTGATGGAGGGATATAACTTCTATGGACCTGGAAAGCCTATCTATGAACTGGCAAAAACAAAGGCTCCTGCTGCATTAGTAGAGGTCGCTTTTCATGATAACAAGGAAGATGCAACGTGGATTACACAGAGCATCGAATCGATTGGCATCGCATTAGCAAAGGGAGTATTGAACTACTTTCATATTCCTTATACAGCATCTGCTAAAACCAAGGAAGAACCCTTAACTGATGAGACGCTCTATCGGGTAATGGCAGGTTCCTATGCGATTAGAAGAAATGCAGAATACCAGGTGCAACGACTGAAAAATGCAGGGTTTGATGCGACGATTATGGTCTTTAAAAAGTAGCTACTTATAGGGATAGATAGGTTGACTTCTATCAAAACGTAAGTGATGTATAGTAGTACAATTTTGATAGAAAGGAGGGAAAGTATGATGCGTGTCAGGGTGATTGAAGCAACTCCTACCATACCTAAAAAACGAAAAGCATGTGCTTATGTAAGGGTATCGACAGATCATGAGAAGCAGGGGGAGTCCATTGAAAACCAAATGACCTATTATGAAAACTTTATCCTCCATCATCCTGAATTAGAATTTGTAAATGTGTTTGCAGATCGAGGGATAACAGGAACCACTGAGCAACGACCACAGTTTCAGAAGATGCTTCAGTTATGTAGAGAAGGTAAGATTGATGTGATTTTTACCAAGTCCATTTCCCGATTTGCTAGAAATACCACGGTGATGTTAGAAGTGGTACGGGAACTGAGACTCCTTGGTATCGAGGTGATTTTTGAAAAAGAGAATATTCGAACTCTATCAGGGGACGGTGAGCTAATGCTTACGGTCCTCTCTTCTTTTGCTCAAGAAGAAAGTAAAAACGTCAGCGATAATATTAAATGGCGAATACGAAAGAAATTTGAAAATGGCGAGCTGATCCTCAATACCAATCGCTTTCTAGGCTACGATAAGGACGACGATGGGAACCTTGTGATGAATGAAGCAGAAGCGAAAGTGGTTACACGGATTTTTCAGGAATATATGAATGGAAAAGGAACTATTAAACTAGCAAAGGAATTAAATCAAGAAAAAATCCCAACCGTCACAGGAGCAAAATGGTATTCTTCCACCGTTCTTGCGATACTGAAAAATGAAAAATACAAAGGGGATGCTTTGCTGCAAAAGTTTTTTGTTGATGCTCATTTAACAAAGAGAAAACGTCGAAATAATGGGGAGTTAGAAAGTTACTATATTGCAAATAACCATCCGCCCATAATTACAAAAGAAATGTGGGAAGCAGTTCAAATGGAAAGAAAGAAAAGAGCAGAATCGAAGGGGAATAAGAGAGGAGATAGACAAAAGTACCAGAATCGATATCCCTTAACCGGAATGCTTTTCTGTTCAAACTGTGGAGCCCCTTTAAAGAGAAGAACATGGAATAGCAAAAATGCTAGTCGAAAAATTGTATGGCAATGTAGCAACTATGTTAACAACGGAAAAGAAGCTTGCTCAGGCACCAGCATTGACGATGAAGTCATCAGCAAGCTTTCTATACAAGAACCAACGATCGTTAAGGAGGTGATGAAGGATGGCAAGAAGCATTACCGTTATACCCGCAAGGAGTAAGGAGCAGCAGGATCAGAATCCAACTCAATCTGCTAGACAAAGAATGGCAGCCTATTGTAGAGTATCTACCGATCATTCTGAACAACAATCTAGTTATGAAGCGCAGGTCACTTATTATACGAATTATATTACTAACCATCCTGATTATGATATAGCAGGCATTTATGCAGATGAAGGGATTTCAGCAACCAATACGAAAAAGAGAGAACAGTTTAACAAGATGATCGAGGATTGTAAGGCTGGAAAAATTGATGTTATCATCACCAAGTCGATTTCTAGATTTGCTAGAAACACACTAGATACATTGAATTATGTAAGAACCCTAAAGGAACTTGGAGTTGGTGTGATATTTGAAAAGGAGAATATTAATACACTAGATTCTAAAGGAGAAGTATTACTTACCATCTTAAGTTCCTTGGCACAAGATGAGTCAAGGAGTATTTCAGAGAACGCTACCTGGGGTATTAGAAGAAAATTTGAGCAGGGGAAGGTCACCGTCAATCATACTAAGTTTTTAGGATACGATAAGGACGAAGAAGGAAACCTTATTATAAATGAAAAGCAAGCAAGGATTGTAAGAAGGATTTATAAAGACTACTTGAATGGTAAAGGCCCTAACAGGATTGCAAGAGAACTTGAAGAAGAAGGCTTATTTAACTGGAATGGCAAAACAAAATGGTATGAAAGTAGCATCAGAAAAATGCTTAGTAATGAGAAATATAAAGGAGATGCTCTTTTACAAAAAACCTATACCGTAGACTTTCTTTCAAAGAAAAGGACGGAGAATAACGGAGAGATTCCCCAATACTATGTGGAAG
>CAYVFQ010000103.1:0-2903 GCA_964451045.1 uncultured archaeon | reverse complement strand
CACCATATCAGCGAAGCAATTCAATACCGGAGTCTGGATAGGAGTTTGTGGATGACTTAGTCAGTAATGAGTTCTGAGTTTTGAGTTGGGATAGGGAAACCTTTCTCTGCAAGAATATTATTATAAGGAAGATCAAAATTAATGAAATAGACGACATGGTCACTGAATAAAATAATGCAGAATAATGAGTAAATCAGGAGGAATGAAAAATGAAAGAAATAGGTAAGAAGATTGCCGCATTAAGGAATGAACTTAGGAGATTAATTAGTTGTAGGCCTATAACCTTTAATAAAGTGAATTGCTTGAATTCCAGTGGTGTCTATGCGATTTTAGAAAACAATGAAATCATTTATATTGGCAAAACCACAAGATATGGCAAAAAAAGGCTGCGAGAAATGGCAAGCGATTACAGAAGTCATACATTGAATAGGAAACGAATGATTGAACTCCTAAATAAAGAATACGAATTAAACCTGATGGTGCTAAAAAACGATGATAAGGACAAGCTAATCAACAATGGAACACTAACAAGAAATCAATTCGAAAATATTCAAAAAGCAGTCAACAAGACAATAAAGGATGAATTTCATATAAAGTTCTTAGAGTTAGGTGGTCGAGAAATGACAGATTTAGAGCATTTTGCAATAGGAGTCCTCTCCCCCAAATATAATAGTTAATTATCACTGAGCTTCAGCAATCATGCTCCTTCTATATGTTATCATAAAGTCAAATTAGATATCGAAGATGACGAAATCCTTTATAAGCAAATAAAATTCCTCATTGATAACCTGGAGGCGAAGATGAAAAACCTCATGATTGCAATTCTTATTATCTTGCAGTTTCCTTTGTCAAAAGTCTCATCTAAGTATTTTCATTACAATAGTTATTCAAAAAAGGGAAGCACAATCGGCGAAGTTGTGTGTTTATCGCTCCTGTTTGGTTGGGTAGTATATAAGATGGCATCTCAACCGCATAAAACTGAGCTTAAGGTTGATGAGAAATCATTTAATTATTCAGTTATTGATTCTGCATGGGGATGCACGCGCCGCCTTCAATATGAACTTATGCTCCAGTTAAACTCTTGTAGTTATGTAAGTCAACACTTCTTAGATTCTGTGGCTACTATCAAATATGGTTACATTGATACTTCTTTAACATGGAATCAAGAACTGGTACCACATCGCTATGACCCTTTCGTATGGTATTTGATGGCCTCTACGGATACTAAATGCATTGATTCTACTCTAAAATACACAAATTACAAATGTGAGGCTGTGCTAAGATTCCATTTTGAAAAAGGGAAGGATATAAAATATGAATTCTTGACGGGTGAAATAGAATCAGCTGATATATATCAAATGCAAGTTGCAATACCAGGTGTAGATATCGAAAAAAGAATTACTTGGAATCAATCAGTCGCTCCAAAAGACAAGTCTCTACTTATGTATTATAGTTGCAAGGGATATGAAAATATAAGAGCTTATATTGAACTTACTAACCCGAATAGAATATCCCCATAAGTAGGTACTTATTCTACGATTGTAAAATAGATAATTATAAAGAATGCTCAATAACGCTTTCTTTCAAAAGATACTTAGTAAACTGCCAGTTGCAGATATTCCGCTTAAGGTAGTGCATTCGCATCTTTTTCAAAGCAAGGACCAGCAATTTATCTTTATTAGTTTCGATAAAGACGTGGAGGTGCAAGAGTATTCGCACAAGGGACAACGGGGTGTAGTTCTGTATTTTTAAATCAACATGACAGTTAATAGCTAGAACTTCACTTGAAATCAAATATATACTTCTTTCCTCAGAGAAATAAACCTAATACAAGATAAGAGGGATTATGAATAGACTGAAGAAACGCCGTATAACCGCGGAAGATCTGTATCGGTTTCGACTGGTCTCCGATTCAAGGATCTCACCAAATGGAAAAAACGTGGTCTTTTGCGTTCAGCGGGTGGACAAAAAGACCGAGAAGAAACACTCCAACCTCTGGATAGTACCCACCGACGCTGGTGATGCTTACCAGTTCACTCATGGCAATCTGTCGGACACCAAACCCCAATGGTCGCCCGACGGAAAGGAAATTGCCTTCATCTCCAATCGGGGCGATGAAAAACAGTCGCAACTCTATGTCATCCCTTTCAGCGGGGGAGAAGCCCGGAAATTGACCGACTTCAAAGGAACATTGGGATATTTCGAATGGTCACCCGACGGTAAAAAACTGGTCTGCATGTTCCGCAAGAAGGATAAGGAGGAGATCGAGCGGGAAAAAGACGAGCAGAAGAAAAAGCTGGGCGTAGTATCACGCCATGTTACTCGCGTCCACTTCAAGGAAGATGGACAGGGATATTTGCCCAAGGAGCGCTGGCACATCTGGACGATCGACGCTCACACCGGCAGAGGAAAACAATTGACCGACAGCGAAATTTTCGACGAGTGGTCTCCCCGCTGGTCGCCGGATGGTAAGAAGATCGTCTTCTGCTCCAATCGCGCCAAAGACCCGGACTTGGATCGGGATACATTTGATTTCTTTATGATACCGTCAGCTGGCGGTGAATTTCGGAAAATAAATACACTCATAGGTTTCAAAGCCGGACCCAGTTTTTCCCCGGATGGGAAATGGCTGGCTTATTATGGCTTGGAGGGACGGGGTAGATGGTGGAGGAACCTCCGCCTTTGGATCGTTTCCCCAGAGGGTAAAGGAAAAGCAAAAAATCTTACCGGGAAATTCGATTTCAACGTATCCAGCGATACCATCAATGACATGCCTGGCAGCCCGGCTATGATGATGCCCAACTGGTCAAAGGATGGAATAAGAATATACTTCCAGGTGGCACATCACGTGAACACCACACTCAAATACATAGGGATATAGTGCGATAAGGTAAGTCTTCACG
>CAYVFQ010000102.1:0-2916 GCA_964451045.1 uncultured archaeon | reverse complement strand
ATACGAGAAGGTTGGAAAACTGAACACATAAAATGGGCCGGGTTACACTTAATTAAAAATGACAAAATAATTATGCCCGAAGAGTTTAATAAATTCCTGCAAACAGAAGTTCAAGCAACTAATTACAAGTTATACTTCTTCACACCTGGCAACTCTCGTGAAAATATAGGTGGAAAAATGTTGATAGTGGATACTAAAAAAAAGGTAGCTTACCACAGTAGCCCGGAAATAAACAATTTAGTTGCTACTGGGGTGATTCCATCTTCTACCGAAACTTCAGGTTTAACTTTTAAGGATTGGACCCATACACAGGGTTATACATTTTATGATAGGCCCCCAAAACCAGAAGAAGTTCCGCATATTATGCCGCTCATCACGCCCGACGTGATTCAAAAAATAACTACGAGTTTAACAAATAAAATCAAAGGTCGATTTCGGCTTATCCCAGCAGCAAGAAGTGTAAAAACCACAGCCGGGGCACGTACATCGATTATCGATCCTTCAATCTTGGATTCATTAAGGACGGTATCGATAAGTACGGTAAGGCCAGATGAGATTAAATGGAATCAATATAGGGGAAATGCAGAAGGATTCTTTTTAAAGAGATTAGAACCCAACCCTAATCAGATTCTTGTTCGAGACCATGATCTTCGCTTGCCAGTATCTCACATTGGAGGAGGAGAACAGCAAGTATTACAGATTGTGCATCTTTTAGAGAGAGGCTTAATAATAGGAATAGAGGAACCAGAAAACCATTTTCATCCTAGTCTAGCTAGACAACTTTTTAATTTTTTAAGAAACACGTCAAAAAATGATCAAGTTGTTATTGCAACTCATGATCCAATATTTGTTGACAAAATCAATATCAATAACAACTGGATTTTTCTGAAAGAAGATAAAGAAACACGTACTAAAAGAATCGAAGAAAAAGATGACCTCAAACTAGTACTGGCTGAACTTGGGGTTGTTCCAAGCGACATGTATCTAAAAGATTTTGTAATATTTGTTGAAGGAGGAACAGAGCGAGAAGCAATCTTGCCTATATTTGCAGAAAAGCTTGAATTTGATATTGAGAAGACAGCCATCATATCCTCCGGAGGAGTACCAAGAATCAAAGACTTTTTGCGAATATGGCTTGAATTAGTAAGGTATGCTCCAGTCGATTATCGTATATTGTTAGATAAACAGGATGGAGATTTAGTTATGAACCTTGTAAAGGAAATGAAGATAGAGCCTGAGAGATTTTATGTACTTAAAAAAGCAAGTATTGAAGATTATTATCCCATCAACGTGTTGGTTGAAGCGGTCAATAAGTTATTCGACCTCGATATAACAGAAGGAGATATAAGTCCCCAAGAACCACTTGACCATCAAATTAAAAGTATTCTAGAAAGGAAACAAAAAATTCGTAGAGATTGGAAAGTTGATATTGGAAGATATGTCGCAGAAAGGATGAGTTCAGACAAAATACCTGAGAAAATCAAAGAACTTTTGGAATACTTAAAAACTCAATCTCAGACATAGCTTTGTTTTTAAATTCTTATCCAAATTTTTTGAATATTTCACCTAAATGAATTTATTAAATTTCGGTGTGAATTTGCTGCCCATTATTTCTTCTATCCTTTCATTTAACTGTTTCTCTGTAAAGGACCGGCTCATCCCTAACTGTAGTCCGTATTGTCAGAGTTTGAGTTTGGGGACTAAAATTTAACCCTTGGTATTACCAAAATGAGAAAAAGTGAGCCAATTTGTCGAAAGTTAATGGCGCTTAACTTCCATCGAATAAGGTAGATCCTCGCTTGTTTTGGACAGTTAAGGCGCTGATTTTCGATTTTCGCCCGTTGGGGGAGAGTGTCGAACCCTGACATTAAACGGACAGACGGTCAATGGGGGCCAATTTCATCGTTTCTCGAATCATCCTAGCAGCTTCTTCACGATCCTGATGTATTTACCTCCCTCAAAGACACGCTGGGTGTGGTAGCCGAGGTTCCGGAGCTGTATCCCTACCGAGATGGGGTCTATATCCATCTGTTTGTTCTCCTTGAGCCATGCCGCGACCTGCTCCACGGTTGGTCGAAGCGGGAGGCTTGCGCCCTTGCTATCGTTGCCGGGCTCTCTCCGACCTCTTTTGCGGTCCGTTCTAGAACATCTCCCCGAGATGTCACAGTGACATCTCGGCTGATGAATTGGCCCTTCTCATTCCTAGTCTGACCAGTCTCGTAAATCTCCGAGCTTGGCGTAGAGCAGGTACCGCTGTTCCGTAATCAGCTACCGCCTAAACAGGTTGTCCTTGATCGCCCAATCTTCGATTTCGACATCCTCCTCCGCTCCATGACTTGGCAGGGCACGGTGCTCAGGCCGAGCTCCTTAGCTGGCTCTCTCGTCTTATTATCCTTCAATTGACACTTCTCAACTTAGTAGTTTGAAAACGAATGTTTTCTTATTACAATAGTACTCGATCAACTAAAATAAAGCGCTGACTTGTTTTTTGTCGTGGTGGTTTAGCTGATAAAGTCTTTGAACCAGCAATTTTCGAGTGTATGAATCATCAAGCAATTTCGCTAGGATATCTTCAGCACGTTCTATCTTTCTCGCTTCCTCGATGTCCAGCACTAGGGCGCACCGCTTGCAGAACTTCGCGTCCCAAGTGTTGCGTTCGTTACATCTGGGGCATACCTTCACCATTTCTTTGGTTGATCTGCCGCCATCATCTGGCGCTTTCATCCCGTAGAGTTCAAGCAACGCGTTGTCGACATCCCGCCCGCTGAGGTGAACGTAGACGCTCGCCATCTCGCTCGATTGGATCCAGCCGAAGAGCTCCTTCATCTGCGCTTCGGTCAGTTTGTTGGCCAAGTGGGTAGCTCTGGCGTGGCGAAAAGCATGAGGGTTCACCTGCTTCTTTATCCCCGCCATCTC
>CAYVFQ010000101.1:0-2925 GCA_964451045.1 uncultured archaeon | reverse complement strand
GTTCTTGGGATCCTGAGTATAATTCCAAGATAGATGAATCTTGGTTTGAAGGTTTTGAATTTAAACCTGCAGGAAGATTAAGTACACAGTGAATCATTGAAAAAATTGTTCAATAATATTGTTATATGGTTTGTCTTTTTCTTCTGACGGTTAATAATATTTTTTAAAAACCAAGAAAAAGACATTGTCTAAGCTGTGTTAAAGGCATTGTTATATTTGTTTAGTATAATAACATTGGTTTGTGCGGCAGGATTATTCGTACTCTGTTCAAACCAGTGGTTGGGGTATGCGCATAACGATATACAAAATGTGGAACCTTCAATTATTGGAATATTCAAAAGCTTAGGAAATGTTTCCAAAGAAAACAGCCATGAAAGAGTATCTCCTCTTGTAAGTCAGGCAGGAGAATTTGCTCTTATTATCGATCCGCCCAAGCCACTTGCTCCGCCTGAAAAAATAGTAGAGTCACCTAAAATTGTTCAGCCGGTTGCTTTAGCGCCAAGGCCGAGTGCAAGATTCAAAGTACTTTCGACGAGTTATAATCGCGACAGACCGGAAGATTCAGTAGCTTTGGTTTCAGAGCCGGGAAGGGGCGAACATTGGGCAAAGGTTGGTGACTTTATTGGCAATTTCGTACTTGAAAAGATTGAGCCTGGAGTTATTATATATCGTTATGGCAGACAGGTTAGTGAGATGGCTGTAGAGATGAAGCCTCCTGTTCGTATTGCGAAGGAGCATATACCTCCCATCGGTCTGAGCACTCAGGGTCGAAGACAGGTAGAAAGAAAAAGTATTTTATTTGGGGATTAGACCTCGACGAACTCGGTCGAGTCGTGAATAGCATAAAAAAGAATACTGAAAACAGAAAACAGGATACAGGAGTCAGAATAATCAAGGAAAAAGATAAAAATCTTTGTGCCTTTGCAACTTTGTGACTTTGTGCCCAAAAAAGAGTGAAAATGGGAAATAAATTTTATAAAAATTCGTATCATAATATACTGTGCTTATATTGCATCCTCTTATTTTTTGTAGTATTTATAATTTCCGGCTGTAAGACAATTTCACCTGATAAAAAATCATCATTAGAGGTCATAGAGCAGAGACTCTATAAGCTAAATAACCTTAGCGGCCAAAAGTGTAACCAATTCTTAACCAAACTGGGATTCAATAACTTTCTTATAGTTAATGATCCAAATACAATCGTAGTAAGAAGCACCTCTGAATTGCTCAATAAAGTCACCTTTGTTATCGAGCTTATCGATAGCGGCGATGAGTATGCAATTGAAAATCTCGGTAATGCCTCGAATGTACGAAATCTGCCCTCGAATTCTCAACTATCTGCGTTACTTGGAAATATTAATATAGGTACTTTTTCTCAGCCGCCGCAAAAATCCAATAAACAGCGAGCTATTATAGATATTCTTGACGATTCCGTTTTTGCTATCATACCCGTCCAATACACAGAGCAGCTTTTAAGCTTATTATCCAATCCTGAAAAGATAAAGCAGGTTACTGAAACAGTGGCTGTTTCTTCACAGGAGAAATCTGTCAGTTCAACACAAGTCGAAAACATTTCAGTCCCTTCGCAAAAAAATACATCAAGCGATACTGCTGCTGAAGGTATTTCAGAAAAGCCAGAATCTCCAAAATTACCTCATACCAACTCAACGAGCGTTTATGCAATCAGCGATATGGGACTGGAAGAAGAACCGAAACAGAAAGCTCAAACTCAGGAATCAGAGAAACCTTCCGAAAATCTTCCTGATGCGGATTTACCAAAGACTATAAAGATAGTTTTCAAACCGGCTAATGATATTTTTCAAGAACCGAATGATATAGTTAGATCAGAGGTAGTTGAGCCTGAAAATGGTAACGAGCTTCTTGAAATGGCATTACCTGAGACACTTACATTAGTTCAATTACTGGATTTGGCAGGTGAGCATCTTGATTTGGATTATGTCTATAATCCGACGGTTATCGGCAATATAACTGTTACACTGAAACTGCATGGGAATCTTCAGGGGCAAATGAGAGTAAAAGACCTGTACACACTTCTGGAAACGGTTCTGAAGTTCAATAATCTTGCCATGATACGCAGGGGTAATAACCTTGTTGCTATTGTAGCTTCGGATAAGGTACTGGAAGCTGATCCTCAATTTGTAGGTGATAATGGTGAAAAACTTGCCGTTGGTGATACAGTTGTTACAAGAATATTCGCGCTTAAATATGTAAATGCGTCAAGTGTAAGCAAAATGCTGGAGAATATGAAGCTTGGCGTAGCCGTAACGCCTATGGAAGATATACAGATGCTTTTTGTTACGTGTTATGCCTATCGTTTGAGCCGAATAGAGGAGCTTGTTAATATGATTGACAAGCCCGGACGAGTCAGGGAATGCAGGTTTAGACGCATTCAATATGTAACAGTAAAATCTCTTTCAGAAAAAATAAAAACACTTGCCAAGGAGCTTCAGGGAATTTCCATTACAACTTCCCAGCCTTCCGAAAAACCTGCAACTGCAGAACCGATTAAAATATTAACTACCACTCTAGCGACTACAGGTGAAAATGTTTCTGTAGAATCCCGTGCCAAAGTTCCTGTATTTCTGGACAGTGATGAAAGAACGAATCGAATTCTCATGATTGGCTATGAGGAAGAGCTTAATCTTATCGAAGAACTTATAGATGTTCTCGATATAATTCCGGCGGACCAGCGAATTCCTGAAACTTATATTATAAAGCATCTAAGAGCAAGTCAGGCTTTGGAGAAGCTGCGAAAGATGCAAGTCTTAAAGTCTTCCGGCAGTAATGAAAATGCCAGTGAAACTAACACAGATTCAAAAGATAATATTTTAACTGAAGATCCAATAGTTATAATTCTTGAAGCAACGAATCAGTTATTAATCAAAGCCACACAGGGCCAGCATG
>CAYVFQ010000100.1:0-3050 GCA_964451045.1 uncultured archaeon | reverse complement strand
TAACTGAAGCGAATTATCTCAGGCATACATCTGAAATGTTCCCGGAGACTAACTCTATTGCTGAAACGGATTCGACCATGATCGAAAAGACTGCTTTCAACATCAAAAGAGTCCGCATGTTCGAAGTCATAAAGGTAATTCCTCATCAACTGATGGACCTGTTCCCGATTTATTCCAACAGCTTCAGGACTGATCTGTTTGTCATCTCCTACAACGAGAATCCGTTTTCCTAAGTACATTAATGGAAGCCCTTCCGGGCCACACTGTGAAGCTTCATCAACAATGATTACATCAAATATACCGGCACCTGCGTCAACGGTTTCGTAAACACGATGTAATGGCATAATCCAAGCAGGGACAGCATCTCTACATTCATTCAAATGTCGCTGAGCGTTCTTTCTATGAGTATGTGCATATTTTCCTGTACCTTTACCCAATTTTTTCATTGCCTGTTGCCAGGACATTAAATGTCTTCGGTGGACTTCTTGCATTCTATCGAAACAAAATTGCCAAGCCTTTACAGATGAAAGTTCTGCAAGATCCTTTCTAATTTCTTCATCAAGCCTTTTTGTATGTCTTTCGAGACTTTCCTGATCAGCTCTAAGATAATCAGTCAACCAACTTGAACCTTGTGCCCATGCCCATGCCTTTTCTAACTGCTCAAGTCTTTTTGCCCATTTTTTTGCATCATTGGAACGGGCTAAATTCCCAGCGAGACTTGGTGCTGTTTCTGCAATTTTTCCAATTAGTTGACGTTTTTTTCTTAGATCTTCAGCGCGTTTACAAAGTTCTTGAGCTTCTTCAAGCAATTTACAATACTCATTGATATTTCTATTCCGAAATGCTTCAGAAATTTTACCATTTATAGGATGAGCTTTTTTCTGCGCTGCAAGTGCTGAAAGCTTATTTTGAATCCGTGTGAGTAATTTGCTTATTGAGTGGTAATTTGTTTGAGCTATAGCAACTCTGCAGTACTCCGAATACAAATTCAATGAGGCTCTATCTTCCCATTGGGGATAGCTTAACCCACTAACCTGTTCCAAAGCCTCTTTTACTATTTCACGTTTATCATAAAGATTAATTATGCTTTTCAGAGCCTCATGTAATTCGTCTATTTCTGCAACCTGAATGGGGAGTCGACCATCATGTCTTTTTGCCTTTCCAGACCAAAGAGACCATATATAATCCAGACGCTGCTCCACTGTAAGGAAATCAATTAGCTTTTGAAGCGTATCAATTCCATTACATTCTAAACCATCAATTCTGACTTTACCTATCAGATTACCATGTTCACGAACTGTTTTTGGTTTAAATATCCATATACCCGCACTTCCACCTTGCTCAAAATGTTCCTTTAGAGCTTTGGCGTCATGAAGGAGCTTTTTCCTGTCCATATCTTGTGGTATGGAAACATCAAATGCATCAACTTGAGGTGCAAGACTATGCAAACCCTCAGTGTTTTGTTCTGATAACTTTAGCAATTCTTTCCAAGGAGTATCTCGGTCGGTCAACACATCATAAAGAGCCTTGCTAATCCAAGGCATGGGTCTTTGACGAACACTTTCAGACTCTGCCGCAAGTTCGGAAAGACCTTTAAGCAAAGACTCTATCTTCTCTTTACCCGCATCCATTAAGGCTTTCCCTATAGAACTTCTAAGAAGTGTTTTACCAGCCTTTGCCTTTTCTCGTGCTGAAGCCTCTTTCTGAAATGCAACCCGTAAGTCTCTTCCTGCAGGAAGCTTTTTTGATGCATCAGGTAACAACAGGCACAGATCTTTTTCAGTTTCGGGGTCAAGCTCAACAATATCTCTACATAAACGGCTTAATTCCTCCTTAGACAGAGGTAAAGAGTCTTCAACAGAAATAGTGTCAGTAAACCATAAGAACAGCTCTTTCTCTTTTTTGAGCGTTCTTGCTATATGGGCAGCCGTGCCATTATAACAACCGTGAGCAACTCTATGGATGAAAGTCTCTGATTCTCTAAGCGCCATAATTTTGTTATCTGTTTCAGCTTTATCTTTTCGGTTGGCTTGAATTTGATTGGTCAGGGTCTTTATCAAAAAGCCATTATTTGAATCTTCACGCCTATCAAGCCGTGTCAAAATGCCAGTAACGCTTTTTTCAAGGGATTCTCTTTCTTCTGTCCCCTGGCCAATAAGGTTGATGCAGAGAGGTTTTATTTTATGAGGAAGTTTGTCATGAAGAACCTGTAAGGCGCGAGGGGTTTTTGCCGTGACAAGGACACGTTTGCCAGTAGCCAATAAATGACAAATTAGATTAGCAATTGTATGGGTTTTGCCAGTACCAGGAGGCCCTTGAACTAATACACCTTTCTGTTTATCAAGTGTTCTTATTATTCGGCGCTGTTCATCGTTTGAAGATAGAGGAAATAAAATTTCATCATCAAATGGCTCGATAGAAACTTCTTTACCACTTGTTTCTTGATCTGATTTATTTTTAGGAAAATTCTCGCAAAGATCCAAGAACTCATCAGGAATATTTCCGCCAGCCTCAATCTGCTCTTTCATTGAAATAAGAAGCTGTTCAAGACCACGCATGGATCTTTTTCTGAGGATCAACGCGGGAGAATATTCTACATATGGTTTTTTTACATATCGTTGTTTAGGCTCAAACTGATTAGGATGATATTCACCTTGTCCGCTGTCAGCAAGAGAATTTGCTATCGAAGTGAGAACGGCATCAATATTTGCTCGGTCCCAAAGATTTGCCCCTATGGCTTTGCGACCATCTTCCACGAGTTGACGGACATTTTGTGGCTGATCTTGTACGTCAAGCATATCAAGTTCAATGTCAACCTGGTCACCATCAACAGCTTGTTTTACAGTAAACTTTCCAAGATGTGGTTCAAATTCAAGCGATGATTTGGAAACAATGATATGCCTTTTGGTATCATGACCGCTCGGTGTTCTCCAGGTTAAAAGACCTATACAAAAAACCAATTCATACTGTTCACCGAGTTTCTGCTGTTCTTGGTAGATGTGAAATAGATCGGCATAAACTTTCTGAACGGAGGCATATCGATTATACAC
>CAYVFQ010000099.1:0-3104 GCA_964451045.1 uncultured archaeon | reverse complement strand
GTGGTATTCCTATCGAGAAGTTCATCCATTCTCAACCATCGTCTTTCTATCACACCAGATAGGAGAAGGCATTCAACTTTACAGAGATAGGGGAGAGATTACCGAAAAAGAGATTGAGAACCAGGCAAACCGCCTGATTACCGAAACATCAGAATACCTGCAAGATTTGACCTTCTTTCAGGGCATCAGCAACTTTTTAGAGGCGATATCAGGAGGCACATACAATCAAGGCGTGCTGAGCGTCGGCACAAATTATGTATCGCAATTAATAGGCGGATTCATTCCGAACATTCTCTACTCCTACCAGCGAGCAGCCGACCCGACAATTTACCAGACCAAAGGATTCGTCGAACAGATTCAAAAACGAATACCAGGCATGCAAGAATCACTCCTGCCAAAGCGAAGTGTATTCGGAATTCCATCAGAAAGAACGGGTGGATTCGCAATTCAATTTCTATCACCAGTTAAGGTTTCTGAAGTAAAAAGAGATGTAGTTGACGATGAACTAGCAAAGTTGGATGTGGCAATCGGCTACCCGCAAAGAAATGCCTATGGAGAGCCTTTGACTGACTACGAATACGATGCCTACCTGCAAGATTCAGGTGCGAGAATTTATGAGCGACTATGGACGCTATTTCAAGACCCAGGATACCAAGCAAGTCCAGATTCCGACAAATTAAGCTCCATTAAAAAAATAGCGGAAGATGCCAGAGAAGAATCACGACTTACCCTTTTCAAAGATAAAGAACAATTGAGCTACCTTAGAAAGAAATACGAGGCAGAGGGAATGTCTGAAAGCGAAGCCAGGAAAAAAGCTGAGGACGAAGTTTACCAGCCAACAATGGGGCAGATATTCAGTGGCGAAACAAAAACACCACCTTCTGAATCAGTGATGTCATTAGAAGATTTGAGATCGCTAATAGCGAAATAATTATTTAGTTACTTCCCTTAATTCCTGTATTGAAACACGAGAATGAAAGCCAGGACTCATTTGACAAGCTCCAACGCATGACTCAAAGAGATCGGGATGGGGAAAAGAATCAGACGCCCTTGCCCTGAACCAACACCATGAGAGACATTCCTCAAGAGATACCTGTTTTGCCCGATAGGACCAACTATAAAAACCAATGCCAGCCAGAATTGCCAGAGTAATCAAAATAAGGCAAATTGTCCGAATCTTCTGCTTCATGTCTTAATTGTTAACTTGCCCCAAAAGTTAAGTCAAGTGGGGAAAACTATGATTAATTTAATCGATTACATTCAATTAGGAGTAGCGGGAATAGCCGTCGTAGCGATGGTAATTATAGTAAAAGAGTTTTTGAAATTCGCCAGAAGACAAGAGGACAATTTTTCAGAGATGATCAGGAATCATCTCCTCCATGATATTGAGAGTCGGGACAAATTGGAGAAATCTCATGATAGATTAGCCACTATGATAGAGCTCCTAATTCGATGGCTTAAAAATAATAATAAACAATGATTAAGTTAGACCCAGAAAAAATTAAATATCTGGTCATTCACCATACAGCAACAAGTCGGGATCTTACCACTTTCGAAGCGGTTAAAAATTACCATATAGGCTTGGGCTGGGGAGACATCGGCTACCATTGGTTTATTAATGGAAAGGGGGAGCTAATAAAAGGCAGGAATGAGCAATGGGTCGGAGCTCACGCATCGGCATTGAAAAATGGTCTCTCAATGAATTACCAATCACTGGGAATTTGCCTCACAGGGAACTTTGAGACAGAAGAGCCCGCTAAAGAACAGATCGCCACACTTGAGGCGGTTTTGAGCGACAAGCGGGCAAAATTTGGCATAGCCAGAGCTAATGTGATAGGGCATCAGGAGATTCCATCTGCTACCGCCTGCCCAGGCAAAAACCTCTTGCCTTTCATTAAAACCTACCGAGCCAGACCAGAGCAATCAGAAACTAAAAAACAGATACTCGTGGATTTAGCAGAGTCCATAGAGCAAAAGGTCGATGAATTAAAAAACGAAATCCAAAAACTGCCATGAATATTTACAATACAGCCACAAAAAGAATAGTGATGCGGTTTGTTGAGATTTTTGTAGTGACGGGGGTCATCGGGCTTTTGAGTTCGCAGGAATTCCAATCTCTGCTTCCAGCAGCAGTGGTTGGAATAGTTGCTGCGGTTTTGAAGGCATTAAGAGAATGGCGGGATAGTAAAAAAGACCAGCAAGCAAACGAACCGCTATAAACAAGGTCGATAAACTCAATTATTAATCGGGCATCTGGAGAAACTATAATTCAGATGTTCAATTACAATGGTAGAAGATATTAAAAATCAAACCGACGAAGAAACCCCAGAAGAACCAGAAGGAGAGGAAGAAGAAAAAGAAGGCGAGGGGGAAGAAGAAGAAGATGAATAAAGACCAACCAAAACCCCATCGATTCCGATGGGGTTTTGAGTTATCCACTTATCTACTGGATGACAAAACAGGACAAATAGTATATAATGGAAATAAGAATATGCCTATAGAAGACTTTTTAACCATCAAAGAAGTAGCCAAAGAATTGCGTGTCAGCGAACGTTCGGTTATGCGTTATATAAAAGCGAAGAAACTGCGTGCCTCTAAAATGGGTCAGTGGCGGATAAAGAAGAAAGACCTTGAGCATTTCTTCAAAGCAAATAGTAATCGCAAGTAAATTACGAATTATTTATGATTAGACCTAAATCTACAAAAGCAAAGGCACCGAGAAATAAAACAATCACATTAAGTGATGCTGAAGTAGAATGCTTCAGAAAAAAGCTTGTAAAACTCAATAAACAAGCATCTCTTGACGAGGTTAAGAATAAAACAATTTGTCAAGATATATTTGAAGTGATAGATTATCTGCCAGACAATTCAATAGATTTAATATTTGTTGATCCACCCTATAATCTCAATAAAACCTTTAATCTAACTTCATTCAAAGAAATGGAATCGGACAAGTATGAGAAATGGTTGGATTCTTGGATTAGTAAAGTTATCCGTTTATTAAAACCGACATCTTCTATTTATATCTGCGGAGATTGGAAATCATCTGGGGCAATTTTTAATGTTGCTAAAAAATACTTTAATATTCAAAATCGTATTACTTG
>CAYVFQ010000098.1:0-3120 GCA_964451045.1 uncultured archaeon | reverse complement strand
TCTTTGAGCAAGATCATTAATGATTATTATCAGATATTTGCTAAAGATATACCAAAATGTTAGATTATTCATGGAAAGGTCGAAACGTGAAAGCAATAGAAACAAAGATCGGGCAGACAGAGGTTTTTTTAGTCACTTGCGGAGAAAATATCGAAATCCTACAAAAGGAAGATTTTGCGTCATCTAAAGAAAAGGAGATAAAGTCTCCATATATGCCAACATCGGCAGGGGAAAAAGTGAAGAAAGTAATGGGTGATGCTTATGCGGCGATGAAAGAAGTGTTGAAAAATATCTCTGAGGATATTGGAGAACACCTAAATAGTATTGACTTACCAAAACGTCCTAAACAAGTAGAAATGGAATTTAGCATAGCTGTTTCTGGTGAAGGCAAACTCATCATAATAAATGGTGAAGCTGAAGCGGGAGTGAAGGTAAAGCTTACTTGGGAACGTGATAATAAGTGATATATGAATGGAACTTACACTGAATGAAATCAGGGAAATATTAGAAAAAGCAACTGTTGTAATAAGGCTTGGCGATAATAGCATGCCGAAGGGTACAGGTTGGCTCTTTTCTTCTCGGGGTTATATTCTTACTGCCGGTCATGTTCTTAAGGAAACTTATAAAGACCCCGAGTTAGTTGAAGAGTGTAATGTATGCTTTAGCTGGAAAAAAACAGCAAGTCAAAATAACATCTGGATTAAAGCAAAGCTATGTTCAGGTATCCACCATGAAGATCTAATGCTTGACTACGCTGTTTTGAAGGTTTCAACGGAAGAGTTGCCTGAAGGTTCCTTTTCATTGCTTATTTGGGCTGACCGATGGCCATATGATGCAAAATGTTCTGTGCTTGGATATCACGCAGCAACACAAAAGATGAATTATCTGACTAATGTTATAGTTAGTGGGGATATTGGCACGGAATACCTGAGGCTTAGTAATCAAAGCCTAATAGAGGGATTCAGCGGTTCCGCTATTTTTGCTATAACTAATAGGTTATGTGGTGTTCTCGCAATCCAAGTTGCGAGGTATAATGTAGATAAGCAAAAGCATATTGAGGTAGATACGCGTTTCGCCTTACCACTTAATCGCATAATCGAGCATTGGCCTCCTTTCGAAGATTTACTGATTACAGGAGGGATTTCAGCGCGCGAGAAAAATGAACCTCTTGTCACCGCTTTGTATAGTGATAATTTTTCTGTTGTACAAATACCATCACAAGTAAAGACACAAGAATTCGCGAATGAGGTCATTGGACGGATCTCAGCACTTACAACAGGCAAGGTGCAACAAGATCTACTTAGTTGCGATCTCCTTAAACGCTTGGGTGGTTTACCCATTGCGAAGGATATTTGCTATGTAGGTTTATTATTTTTGTGGTTGACTGCCGAATTGAAACGTTCCAAAACGATCGTTTCAAGACTTCGCAAGGTTTATGCTCACATTCAAGCGATTCAGCGAGATGCTCTCTTCCACTACCAATTACTCCGCGAAAAGAATTATAATGCAGTCGATTATGAGCTACTTAAGTCGATTAAATCTAATATCGAAACTCTGCTCGACGAGTCTTTTCTGCAGCGATACGATGATCCGGACTCTCTAGAAATAGAACAAGGAAAATATGCCCGTATTAATATGCTTTATTACTTGAGTCTCAGAACTGGTCTTGATGAAACCGAAGTGGGAAAATTCATGTTGTCTCTTGAAACTGTTAAGAATGTTTTGGCTACCGTACCGGATATTTACGATCCTAAAGACCCCAAGTACTCAAGAGTCAAGTGGGAGAAATATCTTAGAGAAAAAGGTGATGGTCTGTATAATCCATTGCAGGAACTGTCCGGATTGATCCATATTCAAGAAGGGCTCGAAAGAACCTTGAATGGTTTGATTGATGAGACAAGAAATCATTTGCGTGATGCTTTTACTGTAACTAATGATATTTTTGGTGACAAGGCGAAGGAAGCAAAGTTAAAAGTTCAAGTGCCTCTTGAAGATGTCGTGCTTAGCGCTATTCTGAATCTTCCGCAGAATACCACTGACCAAAATCCACCCCTTAGAGGTTGGCGTACAAACATATCGATATAAATAGGAATCAACCGGGGATGACAGAAGATAAAATTAAAAATGTTCAAGGTGAAGGGGGAGTTGATATAATTGATGTGATCACAAACTGGAGACGAAGATTTAAACGACTATCCTCCGACAAGCTACTCGTCTTCATTAGACACCTAATTGAAAAGTTTAACAACTCGTCAGAAAAAACGAGAGCACCTAGGAAATTTGCCAAGGAATTGTTGTTTGCGTACAAGGTTGGTAGTGCAGTTTCTGCGGACGATTATGGTCACGTTCCTTTTGGTGTTACGTACTGCTTTAAATATCGTGACGCTAATCTAATAATTGATAATGATCCGAAACTTCTCTCTCGACGGTTTCTATGTACACTCAAGAATCATGATTTTATAAAAGAAGACATTGCCCAAGTTGTTGAAATTCTCGACCTTCTAGAATCATACACAAATATAAAAACACCTAATCGTGAGCCAATTCACTTGCAGACGAAACATGTTAGGCGTAATTCAATAAGAGGTGCTTTCCGAAATGTGATGTTTTCCAAACGTAGGTTGCCTCAAACTGAAATAAGCACTGATCCTATTTACCACTTTTCGAGGTTCCAAATCCGATGAGTTCACCCCGTATGATTTGTTTAAAGACAACGATCCCTAATTTTGACAAGCTGTTTTATGATGACATACATTTGAGCGCTTCAATCGGTAGTACAATCCTTATCGAAGGATCAGCTGGTAGTGGGAAAACTACTCTTGCGCTGCAACTTGCATGTGATTTTGTTAGAAGCGATGGTTTAACTTTATCAGGAGACGATAACAAGATTAAAAGATGGGAGGATGCAAAACGCATATCAGTTTATGTTCATCTCGAAGAAGAAAGAGAGAGACTATATGAAAAAATTCGCGTTTTTGATTTGTTGAACACTGCCAGACAGGGGATAGCAGAGAATGCTGATGAACTTCGACAAATAGTGGAATGTGAAAGATTAATGGGGTTCATAGGTGGCGATGAGCTTGATGGCCAACGTCAGCACTGGAGAGAAGAGTACATGAA
>CAYVFQ010000097.1:0-3134 GCA_964451045.1 uncultured archaeon | reverse complement strand
CCCAACACTTGGTCATAGGTTAGGTTTTTTGGCTCTTCGACCAGCCCCGTGATTTCTAGAAAGTATCCTCCCTCGTCGATATACTGCGGCCCCTTTATGGAATTTTCCCGGAAGTCATTTACCGATGACAGCTTTTCTCCCTCATAGTTTCTGACTTCCACTCCATCCAGCTCTATCACATTTCTTCCCTGTTGAGATATTGCGATAAAAGCTACAACTGAAACAATAACCACCATTAGCAGAATCTCGTATTTCATTCAACCACTATCCAACATTCCAACACGTAACTTATACCCCAAGTGCTAACTATAATTATGGCTAAAGGCGATATTAAGGAAGCCGCTTTCGCAGCGGGATGCTTCTGGGGAGTGCAATCCGCTTTCGACAAGGTTGAAGGGGTAGTCGAAACGGTTGTCGGGTTCATGGGAGGAAAAGTGGATAATCCCAGCTATAAGGACGTTTGCAGGGGGGACACAGACCATGCAGAAGTCGTGAAGGTGAAATACGACCCTGATAAAATAAGTTATGAGGAATTACTGGAACTCTTCTGGAAGATACACGACTCCACGACACCAAACCGTCAGGGAGCAGACATAGGGAGCCAGTACAGGTCGTTGATATTTTATTACGATGAGGAGCAGAAAAGACTGGCAGAAAGTTCAAAGAAGATGCACCAAAAGCAACTGGGCAGGCCAATCGTTACGGAAATTCTCCCAACCTCAAAGTTCTGGAGAGCCGAGGAGTACCATCAAAAGTACTTCGAAAAGACGGGACAATCCTCGTGCCATTTCTGAAAATTTATTCTTTTTTCATGTCTTCTTCCGTGAAGTCCATTGCTATCGAATTTATGCAATATCTCTTTCCCGTGGGCTTTGGCCCGTCATCGAACACATGGCCGAGGTGGCTCCCGCACCTGCTGCATACGACTTCCGTCCTCTTCATTCCGTGGCTCGTGTCAGGCCTCAGTTTGACCGACCCTTCAATTGAATTCGAGAAGCTAGGCCACCCGCAAGGAGATAAGAATTTGGCGTCCGATGAGAATATCTTTTGGCCGCACGCTTTACAATAATAGCTGCCCCTTTTCTTGGTCAGGTAGTACTTTCCTGTGAACGGGGTTTCAGTTCCTTTCTCTCTGAGTACATCGTACTCCTCGCGTGTTAGCTTCTCCTTAAGCTCCTTTTCAATCGGTACTTTCTTTTCTTTTTTTCCAACCATTTTCAAAACCTATTCTTAAAAAAAGGATAACTCCGTGCAATCATACTTTTTGCAAAGTTATCTGGTGTATCGCGCCGCCACAATAATGGGTGTCATCGATCATCTTTAATCTTGGTATTTCTTCCAGCATTTCGTGTACGGGCATTCTGAGGTCAGTCCAAAGCCAGTAGTCCGTTGTATCCTGCATCCATAACCAAAATTTGTAGAATGCCTTGCCCCACAATGTAGCGTCTTTGTGAAGTGGCATCTCGTTGACGATTACGAGTCTTCCACCTTTCTTCAATACACGAGTAACCTCATTTAATGCCTTTTTCGGATCCGATATGCAAGATATGGCTTCAATTATCGTTGCACCGTCAAAGTGTTCATCAGGATAAGTCATATTCATTAAATCCTGACATTCCACCTTTATGTTGTATCCTTTCTTCTCTACCAAGCGTTTGCAATGTTCCACCTTTCTTTCATTCCAGTCGAAAGCCGTTATGTTTGCTTTTGGATATTGTTTAACCATATGGGGGAAGTCGTATCCTATTCCGCAACAACAGCAAAGAAGTTTTATTTTATCGTTAGCATCCCCGTCATGCAATTTCGAAATTGCATTGCTTCTGCCCTTTGGCGCAAATACTCCTTCTATTATGCCCCACACTCCGTAGATTTCCGGATCCGCCTCTTTCATGTCTTCGTCTAATTCTAACTTTCTTTTTAATGTCAATCCGGCATTTCCCATATGGTAATGTATATTCAAAGAAATATTTAATTACATTGACTATGGAAGCGCAGCATTAACAAGAGGCTATTTTTAAATATCTCATTGTTGTAGTTAATTTCAGGGAGGCAGGGATTAAACTTGTCAGAGGGACATGTAAATCTGGTCGTAAGAGTTGACAGGGTTGTATCGGATAGTGACGGATACTGCGATTTACATGACGAGGTAGGAGCCAACTACAGTGTATACGAAGTGGAGGGCCCGATGTCATGGTACAGGGACATGATATGTGCCGATGTTACTGTGTTGCCTGAATCACCAGATGCCGTATGCAAGTTAAAGAAGCTTGTCTATTATGATTTTAACAACAACCGTTCAGGACCGTACAACAACGAGAAATATAGCGAACTGGAAAAGGCGCTCGCAGAGAGTTGCACTGTCAGGTTGCTGATAGACGCGAATAAGATAAATCAAGACCTCCTGAAGAAACAGAAGTATGCAGAAGAGCAAGATTCCCAGATTGCAGACTTATATGGCAAGCCCCTGATTGTGGACCAAAAGGGTATCGGGGCCGAAATAAGGGCAAGCATGATCGAAGCCAACTCAAAACCCTTTTCCATGGATTCGGAAATTGTCGACCTTGAGTACGTTAAATCAATAGAAACTGTTGGTTAATTGGAAACTTTTCTTGGCAAATTCTATTTAGGCCTTATGATTGCAGTTGAGAACTTGCTCTCGTCAAAGTATTTCTTGGCAGCATCCCTTATTTCGTTGACGGTCACCTTCCTCAGTTTCTTGATCATCGCGCCCTCTTTATTTACATTGTCCAAGACTATTTCATTCTTGACCATCCTCAAAGAGCCTTCAACAGGTTCGTCGTACTGGGCTTTTCTGGAACTGAGTACTACGTTCTTCGCCTTCCTCAATTCCATGCCGGAAACTTTTCTGGTCCTCATCTTTTCAAACTCATTCCTAATTATCTTCAGCGTCTGCCTGCCTTTCCTGCGCTCAGTCTTTGTCCTGACATAGAAAAAGCCTACGTCTTTTCCGAAAACGTTGTTCGAACTGACCGAATAAACCAAACCTCTTTTCAGCCTTAACTGATTGAAAAGGCGGGACGAATCGCCTGTGGTCAACATGGTGGAAATTAGGTTGAGTGCATGGACGTCGTCGTTGTCTATCGTCACAGTCTTTACGCCTGTCTGTATGTAGG
>CAYVFQ010000096.1:0-3146 GCA_964451045.1 uncultured archaeon | reverse complement strand
AAGCAATCCCATATTTAGCTTATTCTTTGTTAGAAAGAGCGGGCATGGCGCATGGAGAAGCAACTCTGCATGGTGCTGCAATCACACGAGATGGCGCGGGTATATTAATACTCGGCAAATCAGGATCCGGGAAAACGTCATTGGCATTAAATCTTTGCCTTAATTATGGCTGCAATTTAATGGCTAATGATCTCACGGTTATTCGGCATACTGATGGTAATTTGTTTTTAGTTGCCGGTACTCGAGAGTTCTATGTGAGGGAGCAGAACATTCGGAAATACCAACCTGCTCTAGCAGAGAGACTTGAGCAAGCTTGCAGTACTGACGCTTGGTGGTCACGAAGCACTATTTATCCTTCAGATATCGGGGTATCGATTGAAAGGGAGATTGTTCCGATCAATCGAGTCCTAATGGTTCATGTTTCCGCATTTGGCGGTATCGTAAAAGAATCACCGATTGATAAAAGATGGGCCCGTGTCTACCTCTATGAAGCAATCAGTCGATATATCTTGAGATCAAGGCTACCTGTACTTGCAGGTGATCAAGATAAACATTGGCTTTTTGTTCCGTCACTTGACACTGAAAAACTGCATGCGCAGCGTGTAGGAATCGTTAACTGTATAGTAGATACCATGCAATACAGTACAGTTAGCGGAGGACTCGAAGAAGTGTCTGAGTATATTTCAAATGAGCTGTAGTTACGCCTTGTACTGCTGCAGCTCTCTTTATATATGAAACAAAAACTTATTATCGGACTGCCAACTTTTAATGAAGCAATAAATATTGAACGGACTGCCAAAACAGTTGACCAGGGTCTGTCCAAAATACCAAATATTGAAAGAATTATTGTTAACGCTGATAACGACAGTCCAGATGGTACCTCAAGGATATTCTCAAATCTAGAACTCAACGCTAAGAAAGAAGTGATTACGAATGCAAACATAGGAAAAGGGGTTAACATATTGTCGATTCTGCAATTCGCTCAAACAGAGAATGCGGATGCGATTGTGTTATTAGACTCAGACGTTACTTCAATTACGCCTGAGTGGGTTGACCTACTATCTAAAGATATTCTCGCTAAAAAAGTTGACGCCATTTTCCCGGCTTATCGGAGAAGCCGATATGATGGAACAGCCACAATACAACTAATTATCCCTGTATTAGCTGCTGTGTCTGGAAAACTTGTTTCACAACCAATTGGAGGTGAGTTCTCATTTAGTCGTAAAGTTATTGATCAATTGGTCCCCAAAATTAATCAATCAGCAAATGGCTATGGCATTGACATCTGCATAACGTCAACGATTTTATCAGAGGACTTTAAATACAAAGAGGGTTGGCTGGGAGAGAAAGTACACCGACCTGGGCAAGACAAGATATCGCAACTTTTTTTAGAAGTTTTTAATGCTTTATCCACCTTTTTACCCAGTTTTCAAAGTGATACTGACGAATTATTAAATGGATATGAATTAAAGTCTATTACACATAAACCGGATGTACTGTCGAGCGAGAGGGTTGTCACTTTTGAGGACGAATATCGGCGAACCATGGGTATTGCACTGCAACGTCAAGATATGTTTTTTGATAAACAATTCTTCAACAAAGATATTTCCATGGAAGATTGGATAAGGATTATTTCAAATACAATTCTGGCTCTACACAATAACATGAGCAAAAAAGACGACCTGTCGATAGAGCTACTGCCATTATTCTTAAAACGAAATCTAACCTTCTGGCAAGAAACTGAGTCGTTGACACCTAGAGAAGTTGAAGGCTTGATACTGGATCAGGCAAAATTACTACGCGAAGAATTAGTGAAACTTTTTAAGATCCGTTAACCGATTAATTGATTGATATTCTGTTTCTGATGATTTGTTCTTCTTTGTACGATAAAGAATGAGTTCTCCAATCCCCAATTTCTTTCCTGAATCTAAGTTTTTGATCTTGTCATCGATTAGCGCAACATTTTCTGGCTTGACGCCAAGCAATTCAAACGCTTTCGTAAAGATTTTTGCATCTGGTTTATCCGCATCAACTTCCCTAGAAATTACGATAGCTTTAAAATATTTATTCAAATCGTAATCTACCAACTCAAAATATCGGCGGGAGACAAAACAATTTGATAAAATTCCTAATGCGTATTTTGAAGAAAGATATCTCAAGGCATTTAATGCTCCAGGTTGTAATCTATAACCTCTTTTAACTTGGCACATTGTTGCGATTTGAACTTCAGTTGATGTTTTTCGCACACCCATTTCTTTGAAGACCAGTGAGTAAAATTTATTCAGATACTCAACTTCTTTTATTAACGTATTGATACCTTTCCAATCCTCATTTAAATCAGAATTGTTCCCGATAGTAGATTCTTGCGCCTTTACAAATTTTTCTAGGTCAAGATCCAGCAGTGTACAAATCTGTTCGTCTATGTCGCTCAGTTTTTCGAGTAAGACTCCCCCTACATCAAATAAGAAAGTGGTAATTTTATTGTTAGATTTTGATTGAGTAGTCATTTCCTTTGCCGGGCTTTGGGACAAATAATTCCTTCGTAATAATATCATTCGTCCATTCTTTATACAATAAATGCTGTTGCACTATATTTTCAACAACTCTTTGATCGATTATTTGGTTAGTATTTATAACAATAGACTCAGGTTCATAAAGATAATCGCCATTCTTTGTCGAAATATGAACCTCACATTGGCAGCTAAACCGTTCTGCGATCGTCTTAGACAGAGAATCTGTAATGGCTGCCCAAACTTTTCCAACATGATAAACTGGGTTTTTACCGGCAATCGCTTCCATGCCTGAAGATCTCGTGCTAGAGATGATGCCTCGAGATTTATTTCCACGCCCAACGACCCCTTCCTCCCCAGCTTCTATACATGAACCTGTTACTAATAGGTAGTGCTTCTCTCCAGTTTGTCCATCAGCCGTATTAACATGTATTGATACCTCATACTTTGGTAGATTATGGGACACTAAGGTTGCAAGTTCTGACCGGATATCCTCAAGCCTCGAATGGTATTCATCTTTTGAAAGAGTTACATTGGCGATCTGAGGTATACAAACAACTATACTGACCATATTTTCGCGTCGAGTTGCTAATACTTTGATGTCTTGCCCAACGGATTTAAACCGAGGTTCGTAGG
>CAYVFQ010000095.1:0-3194 GCA_964451045.1 uncultured archaeon | reverse complement strand
CGTCTCGTGGGCTCGGATATGTGTATAATATACAGACTTAGATCCTGTAAATCAACCGCATTGCGCGGAGTGGTATCTACTGCCTCGCTGGCTCGGATGATAACCTGGTGCGAGTGTGGAATTGGCATAATGGCAAACTCATCCGTGTGTATCGCGGCCATAACGAGATTGTGACCGCTCTCGCAGTGTCTGGTGATTTCGCAATGAGCGGAAGTCATGAGTCCTCAATCCATGTGTGGAACTGGAAAACAGGGAAAATGACGCGAAAACTGGATGGACATACCGATACTATACGAGCCTTAATTGCCAATGGACATTATCTACTAAGCGGCAGCTATGATCAACAGCTCATTCTGTGGGACTGGACTACTGGACAAGCATTGGTCCGCTTCACAGGAGATAGTCCTATTCAAAGCGTAGCACTGCTATGCAACAATGGGTACATAATTAGTGGTGACTCAGCAGGTAGGATCCATGTACACAGGGCTTTAATACATAAGCTATAATAGGATCAAGTGGGAATCGAGGAGTGAATGCCTTCAGAATGATGCTAAATACAGTGTAGAATTCCATCTGATTTCACCTCTGTTTGGAGCGAATTGTTTTTTGCTCCTACAGGCTAAATCCAGCACAAATCTCCATAAAAACGTCATCATTCAATAGAGCATCTCATGCTTGCTTTCTACAGGTAAACTGATCACAAAAACCGGAAAGTATAACGCACTCGCCGGGGGATCATATCTATTAATGTCTGGCTACTTTGACACTGTGGATGAGTTTTTGAGACTACAGGATTTCCTTTGAAGTCTATAAGTAGGCATTCCTTCAAACAACTGAGCAAGCTATCCCCTCCTTTTCTCAATGGAGGTGCACAAAAATCGCCTATATTATATTCTAGTAATATAACTTGTTCCGGTGAAAAATTACTAGGAGTAGTTTTACTTGAATGAGATACAAGAATACGCATTAAATTATCTTTCTCTACACGCTTTTGAAAGTAGCAACCGGTCTCTACTGAAAGAATCTTTGAAGCTGAGATTTCTACGGAAAAAATTTACTCACACAGGTTCGTATCGTAGGATTTTAAATGACCTAGAATATGGGATCAAGCAGGGGAAAAGAGATAACAGTATTCCCTATGCCTTACAATACTCTCTTGTCTCAAATGTCATCCATAACACAATAAGTCAACAGCCAACGAAGTATATACTTGCACTTCGTGTTAGAGCTGGAATTATTGAGCAAACACTCACAGAAATTGATGAATTTGGAGGGCCGGATGATAGACTACTCCTCTACTCTGAAGCAGTGCTTTACCATCATTCTCACAGATTAGAAATACCAGATAAATGGTATCAGGAGATCTACGATTTACGGGAGATTTGCAGTAATACCGTCCTCGATATTGCCGCTAGGAATATTTCAAAGGCAAATCTTATACTTGCATTTCAATTAGCAGATCACATATCGGAGCCACCTACAGCTTTTAATGACTTTGATGATAACCCATTTAGACGAAAGACATATTGGCACTGTGTAAGAATTGCGCTGTTGGAAAAAGAGGAAGAAGCACTATTTATTATTGACTCGATTAGCGACAAGCTTGATCGTACTTACTTATATGCTTGTGTTGTGATCATCCTTGCACAGAACAATAATTTTGAGAAGATCAATTATTTGATAGAAAGAATTTCAAAGGAAGAAAAAGGAGAAAAGATACTTACCTATATCTATGATTATCTTATAACCTATCGCCTGCACCAAGCGGAACCTAGAACAGCAATTGCAATACTAAGAACATTCGCTGAGAAAAACAAAAACTTGCTTTACGACATTCATACGCTTGACCATTTATACACTGCCCTTAAGGTTGATCAATTTGAAGAGTTTGAGGAAATTATTTCTGACAGCGCCAAAGACAAGTGTTCCTCATCCATTAGACTCTGGGCACACCGAAATAAATTCCATTCACTAAGTGAGGATGCAAAAAGCGAAGATTTCATTTATCAGCCGCTATTCAAGGTTGACCTTGCCTTATCCAGGGTTGCTTTTGACCCAAACATTGTCAATGAATTTGAGAGCGAAACTAAGCTGGATTATTGGGATTTCAATCTAGGGTTAGCTAAGCAAGTGGGTAAGTTTCGACCACAATTAGCCGATGAGATCATAGAAAACTTAGATCCCAAAGCGAAAGCAACATCCTCCGAAGTATTTGATTTTGGTGTGCTATTGTCCATGTTCAAAACAATCATTCAATATGATAGTGGATTGGTCGGGACACTTTTCCATCACGTGTTTCAGAAGATTGCACTGATAGAGAATGCGTATTATCGCGATCAAGCCTACCATCACTTTATCCGAGCAATAGAAAAGCAACTAACCGAACACACGAACCCGATTGAATCGTTGAAAATTATGATCTCTGCCCAAGGGGAAAGTAGTCTTGCCCGCGGAATTATGTTTTCGTGGCTAGTCAAGGGATTATCAGAAAAATGGAGTGGCCTTATTTTCGAGAACCTTAATGTGTTTGGGCTAATTATTGATGATGGAATTTGTTATGATAGTGAATCCTTGGAAGATATCCTCATCTGGCCAGAACATGCCTCAGAGGTTTTGCTGAATCTCGCTCGCAAGTTTCACTCAACTGATTCACATCGCGCAATCAACTGTTTAGAGATCGTCCAAAACCAAATAATAAATATCAGAGTGCCTGAAGTGCAGAAGAATTTGGCTAAGAAATTCATCCAGATTGCCGTAGTCATTTCCCCCTCCATGATAAATGAGCTTGCCAATCTTGTTCGCCTGGAGAGTAAAAGTATTTTCAAATCAATCCGAGAAGGATTAGAAGAAATAATAGAAGATGAAGAAACCACTGTTGAAAAGTATTTCCGGTTAATGGTTGACGCAAACTTAATAGAGGGAGATAAATCACAAATTGGTTATCGACGATATTACAATCCTCGGTGGTTAACAGCTTCAGAGTTATTGAAAGCAAATTACTCAGAAGCCCCCGGCCTTGATTCTTTGTCAAACACTTCTCTAAATCAAGCCTGGTGGGATGAATTTTTGGCCTTGATAAAGAATTTTGAGTATGAACAAGGCGATGATGATAAAAATGAGATAGAAGCCATTGTTGATATTTTGGTTCGCCAACCTAATGATCTCAAGATGATAATATTGTCCGAGCCTTATTT
>CAYVFQ010000094.1:0-3237 GCA_964451045.1 uncultured archaeon | reverse complement strand
TCCACTAAGGAGGGGGAGAAACCCAAGGTGGTGGCGTCCGACATCTTGAGCTTAAGCAAAGCTTACCAGGAGCTGAAACCGCCTTTGCACCTGCTTTTGTTCTCCACCGGAACCAGCCAGGAGAACGTGGTCTCCGAGCTTAAAGAAACCCTCTCCAAACACCCGGGAAATTCCGCGGTGATTTTGCACGTGCGGGCGGAGGATCAGGAGCTGAAGATGAAGCTGAATAATTCGGTGGAGCTTTCCAAGGGGCTGCTGCAATCTTTAAGAAATCTGATCGGGGAGAAGAACGTTGTTTTGAATAACAGAAAAAGCGTTTAAAGTTTAAAGTTGAAACAGACCAGAGATCGAGTGACTCTAGTTATTCAACAAGTAGTAAGCTTGATTGTATCATCTAGCCGATAGATAATCTTGACAAGTTTGGATAAATAATTATAATGAGCAGTGTAAATTGATAAGATTGTAAATCATTATGTGTAATTTTTAATACATAAACTGGGGTATTATAGGAAGAGATACAGAAAACATTGTATTAACATGAGTCCTAGGTAATCTGGTTATATAAAGGAGTTATTAATGAATGATACAAATAGCAATAATCCAGATTTTGGTCAAATGTCGTTTGAAGAACTTTACAAATGGACATTTAAAAAACGTTTTGAATCAATTCCTCATGAAAGAGGTATTTTTGAATTACATAAAAGAATGTCCGAAAAATCAAATTCAATAGCATTAAAAACCCTTTGGATTTCAGTAATTACTCTTGTCAGTGTGATAGTAGGTATTATAGTAAATCTCTTATTATTAAATTAGTTCGCAGTAAAAAACCTGCGCCTTGAGATAGAGAAACATTTGCGTCACTCTTGAGTAAATTTACAAAGATGAAGATTAAGTTGAATAAAAATGAACATTCAAGACATTGAAGAATTATACTATATTACTGACATAAAAAATGTGCCTTCAATCATGCAAAAAGGTATTCTTTCGCATAACAAAGCTCGTTCAATTTTTCATTGTTCTATAGCAGAGGAAGGTGTCCAAGAGCGTAGAAAGAATAAAAGAATTCCTGGAACTAATAAATACTTGCATGAATATGCTAATTTATATTTTGATGCTCATAATCCTATGTTAAGCGCAAGAAGAAGCATGAATGATTCAATTTGTGTTTTGAGAATCAAAAAGGATGTTTTGTCTTTGAAAGACGTTATTATAACTGATCAAAATGCAAGTCGTGATTGTTGGTTTAAGACAGTTGGTGAAGGTTTACCCTTATTAAAGCATGAAGAGATTTTTGCTAAATTCTGGATTAATCAAAACGATCCTGTAGAAGAATACAGATTAAAAGGAATTAAGTGCGCTGAGGTACTAGTACCCATTCTTGTTGATTCTTTGTATGTTTCTTCAGCCTACGTAGCTAACGACACAGCATTGAATAAGCTTAAGAGGATATGTGACTTACCTGTAAAGATTAGGAGCGATTTGTTTTTCTAAAAGGAGTTTATTATGAAAATACTTATAGGTGACATTCTCAAATCTAAAGCGCAAACATTGGTAAATACTGTCAATTGTGTGGGGATTATGGGGAAGGGGATAGCGGCGGAGTTTAAGAAACGTTATAACGAAATGTATGAGGATTATGTAATGCGATGTAAAAAGGGAGAAATCAAACCAGGAGTTCCCTATTTATTCAAATCATCATTTTTCTCCCCTCAGATTATAAATTTCCCTACGAAAAGTCATTGGCGTGCTGCATCTCGGATCGAGGATATAGAAAAAGGATTAAGAATACTTGTTGCAAATTACAGGGAATGGGGTGTAAAATCTATAGCTGTTCCTCCTTTAGGATGTGGAAGTGGTCAATTACTATGGGAAACAGTTGGGCCATTGATTTATAAATATCTCTCAAAATTAGATGTACCAGTTGAACTGTACGCACCATATGGTACCCCACCTGTGCAATTAACAAAAAGTTTCCTTAGTCTTGAACCTAATTTGAAGCAATCAAAATCGGGCCAGCCAATTCTGCACAAGATAGAACCAGCTTGGGTAGCCTTGGTCGAAGTAGTTTATCGTCTAGAAAAACAGGTTTATCATTTGGCAGTTGGTCGCACTATTTTCCAGAAAATAGCATATGTTGCAACAGCTTTGGGTATTCCAACTGGTTTGGAGCATGTTCGCGGATCATTCGGTCCTTATTGTCGGGCACTGGATGATGTTAAGAAGCGCTTGTCTAACGCAGGTCTATTGCAAGAAAAAAAACTTGGATCTATGTTTCAAGTCGTACCGGGACTGGCTTATGAGCATAGTCGTTCAAAATATCGGGTTAACTTTCGAGAATGGGACAAGCAAATTGACAAAACAGTTGATCTTTTTCTTCGCTTGGACACGAATAAAGCCGAAATCGTCGCAACAGTTCTTTTTACAGAAAAGAAGATGAATCACAATAGTAACTTGTCAGAGAATGATATTCTCAGGGAAGTTATGAAGTGGAAACAAAAACGTCGACCCCCTGTGGAAAAAAGAGAAGTTGCTGAGATTATACGAAATCTGGGAGTTTTGAAGTGGTTTAGATTAAAACCATCGGCAGATTTACCAATAGAGGATGATTGGCCTGATAATAAGACATGTATTTAACATACTTCGCATCTCCTAGAAAGCTAGTGGGCTATGAACTCTTTAACTACTCTCGCAAACACATAATCCCATTTCTACTTTACCATCTTATCAAGAGAGAAACGCTGGGAAGTTACCCCCAAGAATATAGCTAAAGCCATCAATTATTCTAACAATCTTATCCGTTTGCTAAAGCAAACGGGAATTCTCTTTGAATTTTAAATAACTTTTCCCCCTCACCCTACCCTCTCCCCGGAGGGATGAGGGGACTTCCTTTTTCCTTAGTTTTTATTACTCCTTCGGCACCCCTTTTTCCGAGACCAGCTTGTTCAGCAAAACCACCGCTTTTCCACTCTGATCATATTTGGAAAGGTAGCTGACGAACTCATCGTAGGTAAGGATCTTGCCCAGGAAATTCTCGTAGATATCCTTGAGGAATTTGTCCCAGTTCTCGTCTCCCATCTGTTGACGCACCAAATCGATCACGTACGGCCCTTTGCCGTAGATGGCAGTTGCCTTCTCCTTGGTATTGGGATAATCGACGTCCAAAATGGAGACCCCGTTTTCCGTTCCAGCAGTCTTCTTATAAGCCTCCAGGCCCCCTTTTAGATTATCGGTGAAAGC
>CAYVFQ010000093.1:0-3252 GCA_964451045.1 uncultured archaeon | reverse complement strand
TTGTACCTCAAATGACTGAGGTTGAGAGTTTACACAAAATATTTTACAGACTCGTGACATTAGACACATCAAAATCTTTGCCCATTTTGAGCCAAGTTGAGAACAAGTCCTTGTAGGCAATAAAGTATCCGACATTTTCACGAACATACTTTACGGTTTCGGCATCGTCTTCAACAAGAGCCTCGATGTCTTCCTGGGTAAAGCTTTTATCTTTCAGAAACTTTAACTCCTTGTCCGAAAGGTACTTGTAAAATATGAAGCCTAAAATGTAATCTTTATATTCGTTGGCCTCGATCTTTGAACGCATTTTATTAGCAGATTCCCATATTTTCGTGGCGAGTTGTTGCTTATTCATGATAATCCTCCTACAGTTTCATATCTTTGCGGTTTGTTTAAAGTTTCGCTCATCATCATTCTATAATGCAGACCCTGCTCAAGCGTATCAATAATCAGCCTGAACACCTCTTTATACTGTGCGGCATCCGTGCAGTCGTCCACATAATGGAGACCGTCACTGATTCCGATAGACTGCTCAGTGATGTGCGACAGCATCGCTGAAGCCAGGTGGTATCTTAAATAATCGGCTTTGTCGACAGCGGATATATCGACTTTCGATATGTTAGGTCTCTTGCTTTAGGAGACCTTGCATCGCAATGACTTCATGTTCTGCGGTGAACACTTCGCCGTGATTAACCACACTCTGTCTCCATAATATCATTAATTCCAAACCTCGATTTTTGTCAAGATCGGACAAAAATCCCCCAAAAAAACCGCTCGAAAATTCCCCAGTTTCATCGGTCGGCTTCACTCTCGTCAGCAGGTTCGGGACGAAAGTTTGCTCGTAAGCAAAATATTGGCTATATTGGCTATAATACACAGCATTCATATACGCCACCCTGTTGGTTTATATTCTAAATATACAAGAATAGAAACTTATTCGACAGGGTAGGTCTTGAATCCTTGTTTCCACCATAAAAATTGGTAATTTAGAAGGTTCTTCCATGTTAAATGTCGAAATTAGTCTTATCAATTACTAAATATGGAGGTTCTCTGCATGTCTTACCAAGGAATGAGATGGTACAAGTGTGATTTTCAAATGCAAACACCAGGAGACCCTAATAATTGGCTTCAAAGTGACCCGGCGTACTTGAAAAAGGAACATACTCAAGATGAATTGATTAGATCCGTTGATTTATATTTGACCCGGTGCCACGAAGTTCGATTAGAAGCAGTGTGCATTACCGATCATAACTTTATTGGCATTGATTACCTTCGTGTATTGAAGGGTAGAAACGATTACATAGCGAATCAATTGCAGAGGCCACCTTTGGTTATTTTTCCTGGATTTGAAATAGAGATATCTCAAGGATTAGGAATTCATTTGCTTTGTATTTTTGAAGAAGATAAACCACTTCATGATATCGACGATATTGTTACGCAATTAGGTCTGCCTCGATCTGAACGTGTTAGAAATGGGAATATTGTCCCTTTGCCACAAGTTACTTTTGATCACATTGAAAAGATCGTTCAAGAAGATCACAACGGAGTCATTATCGCCGCTCACCCGCTGTCTGATAGCGGTCTCCTGAATGATGATTTTCTTATTGAATTCTTTCAAAGGGATATGTTCTTAAATCCGAAATTGTTGGCTCTTGAACTCCCGAAGCCGCTTGCTGATTTTTCCGTCAATATGCAGAGGCTGATTACAGCGGATGTGGCTTGTCACGCTGAGTGGAGAAGAGAACGAAGAATAGCTGCTGTAATGTCTTCAGACGCATACAGCCTTAAAGAAGGTTCTAAAGGCTACATAGGAAAAAGACATACTTGGGTAAAGATGTCTAGCCCTTCATTAAAATCGGTCATTCAAGCTTTTTTAGATTGTGAACGAATTGCGTTGAGTCCAAATAGTCCTAACGAAAATGTTAGACATGACAAAATTATTTCTCTTTCCATTGAAAACGTTGCCTTTCTTAACGATCAAACAATCCATTTATCCCCTAATTTAAATTGTATTATAGGCGGTAGGGGTTCAGGTAAATCGTCAATTCTTGAATATATCCGGCTCGCTGTATCTCATAATCAAGATATAAGAGAAACAGAGCAAATTCAAAGAGTAAGGAGAACGTTACCCCCAACATCAGTGGTAAGGCTCATTTAGGAAGGCACAAATGGACTGACGGATACTTTTGAATACGATGTTGCCTCTCAAAATGCGAGGATTATCAGCAGAGAAGCACAAGAGCCTGCAACTATCTTGAGGAACTTGAAAGTTCAAGTATTTAGCCAACGAGAAATATCCGAAATTGCTCAAGAACAGAAAAGTTTATCAAATTTGATTGACACAATTTCCGGCTCAGAGCTTGACAGACTAAAATCGAAGGAAATTGAATTGAGATCGACGATCCAAAACTTATTTCAATCGAGGAAAACCATTGAGCGTCTCAAAAATGAGCGAAATACCCTTCTTCAAGAGATTAGGGAGATTCAAAGACAGTGGGATGCATTCGTGTCTGTTCAAGCGGAAAACGAACGCAGGAATAAGGCTATGGTTGCAGAAAACTATATCCGTGAAGTCTTAGAAGAGACCAAACAGCTCGTTGCATCTTGGAATGAACAAATTAAATCGTCCACAAAACATACTGATCTTGTTAAACAAGATTGGTTAGATGATCCTTTCTTTGATGACCTAAATGTGGGATTAAGAGCCGCGAAACAGGAATTAGAAAAGAGCGTGGAGACTGCATTTTTAAAATATTCCGAAGCAGTGGAAAGTCTCACTGAGAAACACGAAAAATGGGAAACAATCACAAGTGCTATTCAGCAAACAAACGCTTGGGACATGGTAATATTAATACCACGATGAATGTCTATGGGCATGCGTTAAGGACCGCTGACCAATCCGCAGCTGATAAATTTGAATCTATATTGACTAATAAACGGGGACGTGAATAGCTCACGTCCCCGAGTTTTTGAAACTAATATAATGAATACCATTGATGAGGTATTTATTAACTTTTGCAATGGCATGCAGTTCGGAATATTTATCCAGATCAGTATGATATTTCTTGAAACCGGCTGTATGGCCGCCAGAAGATCAGATCACTCTGAACGACAAGCGCCGGATCAAGAACATCCAAATTGCCTTCGACGAGACAACCGAACAGCATTTTTTAGTGCTGCCCCTTCTGCTGATTTAACGTAAGCGTCCAATAACTCGGTGGATAGAAAAAGAGCAAGAACTCATGTAAACTG
>CAYVFQ010000092.1:0-3272 GCA_964451045.1 uncultured archaeon | reverse complement strand
GTACATAGCGGTCTCGCTTGACCCCGAGAATACGGGGCTGAGGGATTACGTCCAGTCGGCAATGACATATGCTCACATTGAAGACAGCAATGAAGAGTTCTTAAAATACCAAGCAAGATTGCACCTGAGCTTCGAGGAATTGTCAGAAGAGTTCCGCAGGGAAAGGCAAGCTATAGTAAGAGGAAAATCTTTAGAATCCTTGATTAGAGAGCGTAAGACCGCGCTTGACGAGGCCACTAATCAATTCACAAATGCGCTGCAAGCGGCGAAGGCTTATGCAAAAGGAGAGGCCGAATTAAATCCTACCCTTGAAAAGTTACGAAAATCTGGTACTCGAGATGCCAGACTACAATGGATTCTCAACATATCGGCTGCTGATGGCGATCAACAGGCACTGGCAAGATTAGCGGAAATACGGCGTATGTGTGTGGAATATGGTTGGCTCTCCGAGAAGCAAGAATAGAAACTCGTATTGCCTACTTGAGAGGCCGCACTTAATTATGATCGGTGGGGCAGTCACCCGCCCAATCATCACTGACGCATGTCGTTTCTCAGCTTGGTAAGCCTGTCCCCCAACGCGATCTTTTTATATACTGTCGAATAATATTTGAATTTGGTAAACCTATTTCACTTCGATAACGCAAGACTGCTCGCATTTTGAGAAGTGCATTACCCCACTGCCTTTTACCCACAAATGCAATTACTCGCGCGAGTTCAATCCGCCATAACAAATCGTAATAGTGACCGTAACCACGTATCCTATCATCCGCTTCATCCAATAATCGAAGCGCTTTATCATAATTCTTCTGTCTGTTGAACATTTCGGCGTATTTCATTTTCGTTCTGGCTTCTTGCCGGTCATATTGCCCACCAAATTTCTCAACTATCGAAAGGCTCTCTTCAAACATCGTGGATGCTTCCGAATACCTTCTTTGCAAGCCAATAATTTCTCCTAAATCCGCCAGCGTCTGAACAACGTGTATGCTTTCTGGGCCTTCATGTAATTTGTACAACTCAAGTGCTTCTCGAAGCAACTTCTCGGCTTCAGAAAATTTACCCTCATCGCGCCTCATCCACGACAAAACTTGAAGGGGGTTCGCTCGCCAAGGATCTTTTGGCGGTACTTCCCGTAGTACATTCTCAAGAATTTCTTTTGCATGGGCGATTTCTCCCAACGCACGGTATGGCAATGATGAAAAGTAATAACTTTCAAGCGCTCTAAAATCTTCACCCTCCTCTTTGTAGAGTGTATAGGAACGCTCAAAAGTTTCGATGGACTTCTTGTGATAACCTTGTCTGTGATAATTCTCTCCGCTATCATGAAGATAGCGTGCTTGTAACTTGCGGTCCTGTAACCGTTCTGTGGCTTGAATAGCTGCCTCGTTTATTTGTTGAATCAACGCTATTCCACCAGTCGTCTCGCCATTCACTAAAAACCCGAACATCTCCCGAATTCGTATGATATTGGGCCAATCTTGTATTGCTAGTAAATTGCTCAGACTGCGCTCTATAATCCCCCATTCCACATTGGGGACACTGCCAGGCCCCACTCCAGGCTTGGAGAGTTTATCGGCAAGTGCTGTCAACTCATCCCAATCAACGGTATCGGTGGACATTTGCTAAAACCCTTTTATTGCCGTTGTCTATGCAGAAACTCAACAAGGCTAGGGAAAAGTACAAAGTTTCCTTGTTTTAAATCACTATTCACTATTAGAAATCTCTCAAAGAGTAAACGTATTGCAACCTGGGATGACTCCAGATAGCTGTTTTCAGTCGCCCATTGCTTTAGGCGGTCAAATGTAACTTTTCTATGTCCACTCTGTTCACTGGCTATCCATACAAGAATGCGCTTGGCAATTTCACCATTACCTTCCAATGTTCCAAGTTCATTCCATCTGGCCTCGTAGAGGAAATTCAACAAGGCTTCACCGAATAATCGGGGCAACTCATCAATATATTCCCATGAAGACCGCGCAATGTCGCTGACGACTAGCTGAATAAGCAATGGAATCCCACCTGTGTGGTCAAGCAAAAGTTGCACCTTTTTTCTGTTATCGATATCTCTCTCTAATTTCAGTAAATCCGAATGTTCACTCGAATAGGTCCTGATATGCCAAGAAAGAAAATCACGAGCATCTGTAAAACTCTTTAATGGGTTAAGGTGGATGACAAAAACATCCGATGACCTATCTACCAAATCGCTTTCTTTTCTGGTGGTGATTAAAACTCGTATATCTCGTGAAGCAAGGGGACGTAAAGCCTTGAGTAAATCTTCATATTCTACTAAGGTCTCTAAATTGTCCACTACGATAATAGCGCGTCGTCCTACAAGGCGATCTCGTAAATCTTTCAAAGCTTTTTGGTTTCCGGAACGACTATGTTTATAAGGCAGTCCAAGTTGCGTGCATAATCTCTCAATGAAATTAGAAGGGTTATAGTATATTGGGTTTAAGTCTGTCACCTTGCCAGAAATGGGATCAACTCTGCGTGTTTTAGCGCTATCGCCTAAAATCATGTCTACGATTTGTTCATGATAGAGACACCTCACGATTTTAGCCGCCAACGTACTCTTACCCATTCCTCCTTCTGCGGCGATTACCAAAATTTGATGGCCCTTCGGATACTGCAGAGTCCAATATATTCTTTGGAGCGGGTCAAGCTTTTCCTGACCACGTGGCTCAGGACACACAATCTGGCCCCGAATATTGATGTAACTGTGGTCGCGCTCAAGCAATCCAGCAAAATACTCACCAAAGGCAGATGACACAAGTAATCTTTGTTGAACGAGGTCGATTCCTTTATCCCCACACTCTGGAGGAAATAAGACGACTTCTTGTGATGGAGTGGTGTCTCTATCGCCACCCATTTTATTTAGCATTCTCGCCAACCATGTTGGCGATGACTCAATCACCTTGGTCAACAGGTTAGAGACTATACCAAGCAAAATATCAAGTAATACTGTCATTGATTACCTGGATTCTTACAGGTGTGGAAACTAAACGAATACAAAGGTGGCATGAATTTGGTTCTACGGACTCTAGCAGCATGCAAAATCCGCTGTATTCTTTCCATCTTATGATTGGATGTACTTCAGTAAATCACAAAATCCTTTATTGGGGAGAAACACTCTTCTCAACTCGCAATCTATTATAGCCACATAACTTCTAAAAATAAACGTTAGTGTATGACTGTACATTTTGACAAGTGTTTTCGTCCTTGCATAAAACGGCGTAAGCCGCACAATTAAACGGCGCAAGGCGCACACCAATACG
>CAYVFQ010000091.1:0-3309 GCA_964451045.1 uncultured archaeon | reverse complement strand
GGTGAGCCAGACGCTGATCCATTTTTACTTGCATTAGCTCAATCAGAAGGAGCTGCTATTATTACTCAGGAAAAAGACGACCCCAATAAGACTAAAATACCAAAGGTTGCTCAACATTACAATATTAAGTGTATCAGCCTTTTTGAGTTTTTTGAAGAACGCGGATTGAAATTCATTAAGGAACAATAGTGGAACTGAAAGACTATCAGAAAAAAACTTTAGATCAGGTGAAACGTTATCTTGAATCGCTAACTGAATTTAAAGCGAAAAACGAAACGGCGATCAAGATAGACCCAGAATTATCTATTAACTTTCCACAGAAAGCGTGGGAAAAAACTGTTGGGTCAGGCTATTTGTCAAAGAAAAATGGTTTAGGCGAAGAGCTGCCGAATTTCTATCTTAAAATTCCAACCGGTGGTGGAAAAACCTTACTGGCTTGTCATGCCATTGACCTGATAAATCGGAATTATCTGAAAAAACAAACGGGGGTTGTCTTGTGGATCGTCCCCACCACACAGATCTACCGACAAACACTTAACAGTCTGAAGAATAGAGAACATCCTTATCGTCAGGTTTTGGATATTTCAAGTGGCGGAAGGACAGTTATCTTAGAGAAAATGGACAGATTCACCAAATTGGATGTGGAAGAAAACCTGGTTGTACTGCTATTGATGTTGCCGTCCGCAAGCAGACAGAACAAAGAGGTATTGAAAGTCTTCAAAGACAGTGGTGGTTTTGGCGAATTTTTTCCTCTGGAAGATGACAGAGAAGGAAATGAAAGACTAATAAGAGAGTTCCCCAATCTGCATTTCTTCGGTGACGAAGGTAGTTTTCAAGGCCGAGTCGTAAAAACTTCACTTGGAAATACTTTAAGAATCCTAAAACCCATAATCATCATAGACGAGGGACATAAGGCATACAGTGAAATTGCTCAAAAGACCATTCGAGATTTTAATCCGCCAATAATCGTGGAATTATCCGCTACACCTCCTCAAAGCAGTAATAATTTAGTGAAGATCAGCGGACAGCAACTTAACCAGGAAGAGATGATTAAACTTGATCTGCATATCACCAACAAGGCAAGTCTTGAGTGGAAAGATCCGATGCTCGCCGCAATGGAGAAGAGAAACTTATTAGAACAAAAAGCAAAAGAATATGAAGCGAATACAAACGAGTATATTCGCCCGATTTGTCTTATACAAGCTGAACGAACAGGGAGAGAACAGAGGGGCACAAGATATATTCATTCCGAGGACGTCAAAGAATATCTGATTAAACATTGTGGTATTCCAGAAGAAGAAATAGCCATAAAGAGCAGTGAAAAGGATGATATTGAGGGAATTGATCTTTTTAGCAAGGACTGTCAGATTCGTTATATTATAACTAAGCAGGCTTTACAGGAAGGTTGGGATTGTTCTTTTGCCTATATCCTTACCATTCTGACAAATCCCAGCTCCCAACTAAGCATTACTCAGTTGGTTGGTAGGATATTAAGGCAACCTAGTGCGAGAAAAACTAATGTAAAAGACCTTGATGAAAGTTATGTATTTTGTTTTCGCCAAAAGGCGAAAGAGCTGTTGCAAAATGTTAAAAAAGGATTTGAAGATAAAGGTTTGGGCGATTTAGCAGGAAGAGTGTCGATTGAGGAAGGTGATATTCAAGACATGGAGGCAACAAAGGAGCGAACTGTAAGTTATAGGGAGAGATTCAAGAACTTCGAGGGTAAGATTTATCTACCTAAATTTGTGATTCAAGAAGCTGGGGCTTGGCGGGATATTAATTACGAGATGGATATTTTAAGTAGAATCGACTGGAACAATATTGATCTTAGTGTAATGGCTGATATTCCTTTGACTAAGATAAAAGCAAAGGAACAAAAAGTCACAGTAGGTCTTAGTGAGGATCAAGGAAAGGTTATTGAGACAAAAGAATATATTGCTGGAGAAGGTGGTTTCGAAATAAATAGAGTTTTTATCACCCGGCAAATTCTGGATATTGTTCCAAATCCATGGGTAGCTTTCAATATAGGCGAAAAAGTCATAGAATCGCTTCTAAAACTGCATGATGAAAAGTTGGTAGCTGATAATTTAGTCTTTATAATTGAGGAATTAAGAAAGCATCTTACGAAAGAAAGAGATCGATTATCAGAATTGATATTTAGAGATTTGATTGACAAAAAAGTTCTTTGTTTCTTTTTGCTTTCCGGCAAAGGTGGATACAAATTGCCAAGTCATATTCAAGTCAAAAAGAATTCTAAGCCATTTTGGAGAGAAGATTTCTCTCCACTACAGCGCAGCCTATTTGATTTTGTGCCGGAAGATGAATTTAATGAACTTGAAAAATCTGTAGCTCTCTACTTAGATGAACAGGAAAAACTCTTGTGGTGGTATAGAAACTTATCTAAACAAGATTATTATGTACAAGGGTGGAAGAAATATAAGATCTATCCAGATTTTATATTTTCGGATATTAACGAGCAAAAACATGATAGCTATAATAAAGTTTGTGTAATTGAGACAAAAGGTTTGCATCTGAAAAATGAAGATACCGATTATAAAAAGAACGTTTTTGACTTCTGCAATAAATTGGGACAGCAGAAAGATTGGCAAGAATTGAATTTAGAATTTGGAACAAATAGAATCGAGTTTCAGGTCATATTTGAAGAAGAGTGGAAAGCAAAAATAAATGAGATTTTTGGAATCTAAGAGTGATCTGACTCTGAACCAAGTTCCTAAGTCAGGTGCCCTGAGTACCTGACTCCAAGACAAAACCCCATTTTTATACCTAACCCATAGTCTCTCTTACCACAAAAAGCAAATTCTGTAGTACTTCGATGGTGAAAAGGGTGGGAGCGGAATAACAACGTCCGCAGACCGCCATCCGTGGTCCGCCGCAAAATCAAAGACAAAAACGTCCGACGATCCTGTCGGACGATTACTCTTTACCGAGCCGTGAAGGCTCGGCTACGCGTTAGAACCTCCCTTTCAAACTATATTCTATTTTCCCGAGCCATAAAGGCTCGGCTACGCGTTAAAAACCCCCCTTTCAAACTATATTTTATTTTCCCGAGCCATAAAGGCTCGGCTACGCGCTTTTTTCGAACTTTAAACGCCTTTGCCTCTCTTAACCGCTTTCCTTCACGGGCTTAGGAGAAAGGGCGGAGGGGGTCAAGCCCTTGTGTTTGAAATAGTAGGTCTCGATCAGAGAGAGGATGTTGAACATGGTCCAGTAGAGGGTCAATCCTGCGGGGAAATTATAGAAGAAGAAGAAAAACAAGATAGGCATGAAATAGACCAGCATGGCTTGCTT
>CAYVFQ010000090.1:0-3310 GCA_964451045.1 uncultured archaeon | reverse complement strand
CCCATAAAGGCGAGTATTTACGTGAATGGATCCCAGTGGGGAACGTCTCCTCAGACTAGGTCCCTTCTGGCTGGCGCATATGGGATTTCTTTCGGTGATGTTATGGGATATAAGACCCCATCGCCCGAGACCGTAGTTCTCGCACCAGGAGCGACTAAAAAAGTCACAGGAATCTACATTGAGATACCGCCAACACCGCCAGAAAACATTGAGAACGTGCCCCCGACTTACGAGTCTCTTTCAATAACGCCGGGAGAAAATGCCATGATTAGTGTAGAAAACACTGCAATAACCGAGCTCATGATGAGCGTCAAAAATTACGTGGAGAACGTGCGGGTGACCGTACAGGAACTTGCAGGGAGGCCGGCGATTGTAGAAATTTTGCCACCGGGAATCGTGTACGCTTACTTGAACGTATTAACGGAAAACATAACAGACGAAGACATCGACTACGTCGCAATAAAGTTCAAAGTCGAAAAATCTTGGATCTTTGGGAGTGGAATAGATGTATTAACTGTATCCCTGAAAAGGTATGAAATAGACAAATGGGCACCTCTCTCGACGGAAAAAGTCGGCGAGGACAACTCGTACATCTACTTTAAGGCTGTTTGTCCAGGGCTCTCGGTCTTTGCCGTATCCGGTACTAGATTGGTGGTTAATCAACCGCCCCGTGCTGATTTCGCTTGGTTTCCAGATAAGCCGACCACCGACAACATCGTGACATTCGATGCATCGGCGAGCTTTGATCCAGATGGGACCATTGTAACTTACGAGTGGGATCTTGATGGCGACGGAGTGTACGACGATGCAACGGGCTTGAAAACTAGTAGGATTTTTAATATAGCGGGAAATTATTCGGTCGGCCTCAAAGTCACTGATGATAATGGCGCGAGCGATATAATTATCAGACTTTTTACGGTTAGAGAGGTCCCTGTGGTATTCCCCGCAACGCCCATCGTTTCAATAGTGACGATAATGGTGGTGGCAATATTTGCGGCCATGTTGTGGGCTTACTGGCGAAGGGTACGGAAAGGGACAAGGTTCAAGGTTAAGTCTCCCTTGCCAAGAACCCCTAAATCGACTAAACCAAGGTGCACTTTAGGACATCAGCGTTTACGAGCGAGTGTACAAGCAGCGAGAACAACTGGGAGATTCTTAAACGTTTTGCTCTGATGATAACTTAATCTTCAAAATCAGCTTATAGCGATGCTCTTGCCCTTTTCTCGAGTAGCGTTATCTAACGCCAGAGCGCTCTAATTCAGAAGTCGGTTAGCTAGCACACGGTATATCCTAGAACTCGTTATCTTGTTATTGCGGCAAAAAGCGATAGTCAGATTTTTTAAAAAATTCTGGTTCCATCAGTGCTGTGCAAATTATAGCGAAATTCAAAAAAGAGGCCTTTAAAGGAGTTCCTCCAATAACAAAGGGTCAATTAAAAAAATTTTTGTGCGGCGGTTCAAGCTTCACTTTTTAAACGACATCGACTCTAGCAGGAAGCTCTCGCACCGCTTAAAATCTTCTATTCGTCTGTGTGCGAGTTCTATTCCTTTTTCTGTGAGTGAGTATATCTTTGCCCTAGAACCAACGGGCTTTGAGACCTCGAGCAAGCCGCCGCGTTGGAGAGAATAAAGGATTGGGTAAACCGTCCCTTGACTTAGGAAGGTGCTATAGCGCTGATAGATGGATTGAATCACGTAGTAGCCGCACAGCGGATTCTGCAAGAGTAGAGCCAATATGATTGTCTCAAGGTGACTCTTGACGAAATGTTCGAGGGTCTCCCGGGAAACGGTTTCGGCCTGAATGAGATTAGCACGCCTTTGTCTGAAGTTAAGAAATGACATCTGGTACTCGTTTCGTGCGGAAATAACTATGTTTTCAAATAACCCAAAGAGTTCTTTTGTTTTATCATAGTTCAGAGTCTCGACTTCTAAGGCGATCATCGACCGTAGGGGGAAGTGAATTTTTCTGTTACTTCCTGGTAGGCAAATCTTCTCGTTTTTTTTCCTTACCATCTCTCTGATGTAAACTAGAGCCTTATCGACAATATGTTTGGGCAGGTAGTTGAAGTCCGCCACAAGTCTCAGCGCATGGTAGTTCTTAGGGATCTCCCTGTATGCGGCACAGAGTTCTTCGTTGAACATCTTGAGTTCTTTGGTGTTCTTCTTGACAAATGGAAACGGATAAAACATGCCTTTCGAGATATGCTCCCCGAAGACATGTTCCGGATGCAACTTTCCGCCGTGGCTGTCGTAGGCTAAGACGCAGAGTTCCTTCTTCTCAAGGCCATTTTTAAGGAATGAATAGAAGTTGCCGTAGACATCGACCCCTCGTTCGTACAATAAAAGGAAGCATCCAGAGATGTTTTCAAAAAGGAAAACCTTGTCGCCTACGGGGAGGGAAATAGATTGCTTATTCGCCCAACCCCTCGGTCCATACTCGCTTGTTAAACTCGATCTCAATTTTACCTTCAATCTCCATCCCACTTAAGATTGTTTAAATCTCTGCAGGACTGGTTTTTGAAACATTGTTGGGTTATATTCCAAACAACATATCCCTTTTCTCTCGAAACTCGAAACAAAACAACCGGGCGGGCTTTCTATTAAGGTTCAACTCCTAGCTTCATGTATTTTAATAAATCTATCACTTTTTCGTCCCGTCCCATAAAAAGTAAAAGAGCAAAACTCATAGCCCCTAGAAGATTGCCGGCTATCTGCGCCTGCCACGCAGAGATCCAATTAAGCGCGTAGAATAACTCAAAGAACGCATAGGTTCCGTTCAACATGGCAATAAACTGGAGTGGAACGCTGATCATGGGATTTGATAGCGCTCTACCCACTAATGAAAAGACAACACAAACACCCATACCACCAGCCAAAGCTACTATTATTTTGTCCTGGATACCGATTATTGAGGCAGCGAGGCAGAAAGGCTGATCAAGTGATAAATTAACACTTGCTGAATAGCCAAGCAGCGTTGCAGCAGTCCAATGAGAATATTCGTGAAGGACTATCCCCATAATTAGACAAGCAAGGAAAACGAGCGAAAATATTGCCCCTCGTTTCCAACCCGTATTATTCTTCCAGCCCGAAAGAAATCCTATCATTTTTGTTCCCGTAGTTTCTATGGACCGGCGCCTAGAGGGCCCTTCTTGATAAAGCAATATTTTCGGTAAATACCGAACACTATTTAAGGAACACTGTCGGTTGCTGTTTCGAATCTCGAAAAAAAAATTTATTAGTTCGTCTAAACTTGAGAAGTATTATGAAGAAGCTAGACCGCATTCTAAGGGAGATACTCCACCGCCTTTATG
>CAYVFQ010000089.1:0-3314 GCA_964451045.1 uncultured archaeon | reverse complement strand
ACGTATAACATCTCTATATTCGAAAGAATCTATTAACCAAGGATAGTCTTTTAAAATGTCTTTAAATTTTTTCATTACAGACCAAACTTCATCACCATAGGTAGGCCCAATTTTTTCTTTCTTAAACTCAATGAGATTAGTTTCGAAAGCAGATTGTAGATCATAATGTTTTTTAATTAACCTCTTCATTTTTTCAAAAACCTCTCTATCGAGTTTTCCAAACTTTCGTATTGCGAAGTATTCAGCGAAAGGGTAATTGTACGGTTTTTCAAATTCCAAATTATTCACCTCATTTGAAAGTTTTTTCCATTAAATTAAAAGTCTCTAATGCAATTTCATTCAAAACCTCTTTTCTTGCTACGTCATTCATATTTACTAAATCGTCTAATGGCGCTTTTATGAACGTTTTTGAAAGTGATTTAACAGCGTCTCCAGCTTCACCAGTTAGAATTGCATCTATTTCTGATAGTCTATTACTACCTGTATATTTTGCATAAGCTCTTATGTAAGCAATCTCTACAAAATTTTCCTCTTTATTAAATGACGCACTCAGTTTATTCATATCGACTATTTCAAGTATATCAAAACTTCCTTGTTCTTTTCTATATATTTCGACCAAAAAGTCGTCGTAAGGATTCATTGCTTTAGTAACTTTTCCTAGGGGAACAGAGTCCACATAACCACCAGTCCATTTATTACCCAATACTTCATATATCTTTGCATGGCCTATCTCATGACCCAATGTTCCACCATCTATAAGGTGATCAAAAGGATAATCGACCGGAATTTCAATTTTTTGTGTAAAAACGTCATAACTAGGTGGTTTTGTTGGTTTTCCTAGAGGACTTCCTTCCACAAAGTCTATTCCTTTCAATCCTTCATCTGTAACTCCAAATTTGTTTATATTTTCTCCAAGATTTTCTACAAAAATTTCAACATTTTGTTTAGATTGTGAATATTCCCAGATAGCATCTAGACTATTTAGTGTTTTTAATGAATATTCAGTTCCTACAACAGCGTTCTTAAATCGATATATATCATCTAAATTATTGAAGAAAACCTCGCTTCCTTTGGAAAATCTGTTTATTTCAGAAATAGCATTTTTATTTTTAATGAAAATTTCTTCCCATAAATCCAGAGCTTCCTGAGGCTTTTGCCCTCTTAAAAAGTCGTAAAGGGCTTCTTCGTTATTCATGTGTTTATTCAATTGTATCATTATTTCAGATGGGTCATCAGCATGTTCCATGGCAATTACATTCATGTCAGTAAAGGTTTCGAAAGCGTGGTCTGGACTATAGTGATTATACTTTATGGCGGCATCCTCAAGGTACGGATAAGCCTTTAGTCCCACTGAAGCCGCTGAAGACAAGCATACAAACCAGTCCATTGTGTCTTTCTCTGCAATAAAGCAATAATGACCTATATCTCTAACTGTTGCTACCCATCCAATATAAGGAACAAAATAAGAACCCATTCGAACCAAATGGCAAGGAGCTTGATTTTCTAGACCGCTACCTACGTATTCACATTGGCCGAAAATGTATCCGTTTACATAGTCTTTAGTTGAAACGAGTGCCTCTGGCGTTGGAAGATTAGAAACGTATACAACTTGTGTATTAGTGAAAAGGGAAGTAAATTCTGGATTTTCTAGAAAGAACTTGAAGAGTTTCGCTGACTTAGATATATCTCCAGACAGTATAAAGACGTAGTTTTCGCCGCCCCATACATTTCTTTCGATAGATACCGAAGCATTGAATGTATTTGTCTGATAATTCCCGATATCAAACCAAGGCACACATTTTATCGCATCATTATTTTGCCTATCGCCAATCAATATCAATGTATTTTCTTCCAATCCGCTATAATCGTTGCAAGATATGTTGGAATCCATCCTTATTTTAACCTTATCAGCATCGATATCAGGATAGTTATATATAGTCTGTAATAGGTTTCCTACATCTACGCCCCAATCAATGTTACCTTGGAAGTATTCGTCAGGAATTATCACCACAATGTCGTTATTGTACCTTATTTTGTTCAGCCATTTACTTTCTTCTTTATGCTCGCTTGCTATCTTATCGAAAATTTTGTTTATATCTCCGATAGTTTTAGTGATCTTTGGTATATATACTGTATCTGTATAAAGATACCTTTCTTCAACTGATTCTTTTTTACTAAATAAATCCCATTCGGTTGTAAGCCACTTATAATCAACTCTATAATAAGGAACAACAAAATCATCACCAATTATCATCACATCTTCGCAATCCCCACATTTCTTCTGTACAAATTCAGCTATTTTGCTACTGTAGGCATTATCAACGCTCTGTGGCTTCAATGGTTTTTCATTGTACTCAGAGAAGTTGGCCCACGGTCTGCCGCCCAAGATGTTCTTGTAATCGCTCAAATCGTACAATATCCCTCTCTTGCTGTTCGCTATCGTTTGCGCTTGTTGTATAACCGAGTTCACATCCTCGGAACCGTAGAACCTGTCCTTTAAAGCAACGCTGTCGGTTATTAGAAGCATGCTCGGATTTGTGATTACCCTGAAACTTGCATATGTGCTCATCTGCTCGTTGCTTCCGTGAATATTGTACGTCTCCACGGCTGCGTCTTCCGATATTTGGAACTTCACTACAGTCTTACCTGCTGCCAGGTCTAACTTTCCACTCGAGTACGGTCCGCTTACGTAACTGAGTGAAGATCCGGGTTCTAAATCTATGGTCTGGGGCTTGGGTGAAGATACTATTAAAGAGACTACGTCTCCGGGCTGCTTGTACACTGTCCCGGACGACCCACTTTCTACACTCATCTTGAACGGAAATTCAGTCTGCTCAATGCATTTAGCATCGAAACAGTCGTACGGACATAGTTCAGTCGAATATGTACATCTGGTACCGGTCCATACGCCATTGTAATATCTCGTATCTCCGTAGCAGTAATTGTTGCAAGGTGAATGGCAATCTGATGGGCAATTGCTGTTGCTCTCCCCCATGTCCTCATCGCACGAACCGTCACCGCAAACAGCGACTTCTTTACAACTGCCGCTTTTGCACACCTCTTTACTGCCGCACGTTCCAACGAACTCATTTAATCCTACATCATCGCAATGCCAAATGCTGTTGCCCACGCAATAGTTTTGGCCGTATTCAGAACATTCGTCCGGATAGCATTTGCCATCTACCCCGCAATATTCCGATGACAGGCAGTCTCCGTGGGAACCGCACGTCCATTCCTTAACGGACACAGTCTTTTGTCCGGTATTCCCCTGCCACCCCTCTTCGCTGCCGTCTATCCGCGGGTTACCATAACTG
>CAYVFQ010000088.1:0-3323 GCA_964451045.1 uncultured archaeon | reverse complement strand
CAAGTGGGGAATTTTCAATTGCTGTTTATGGGGATTTTACCATTGCTGCTTACATTCGTTGGAATATCTCTCGAGAAGGGGGAACGGCTAAGGTCATAGAACGATTCAAACATGGCCGTCCTCCCTCATGACTCTGCGTACGTGACAGCAGGAGCTTGCGCATCCGAGCGCTGACGGTTTCGATCCTCAGCGGCAGTGAGCAATCTGAAATTGGGTAAAGCGTGATACGTCTACGGGTCGTTTCATGGATCAGAAGACGAGCAGTGACAGCCCATTTAAAGGTGTACGAAGAGAAAAATAAAACCCGAAAGAAACGTGAATTCCCCATGCCAAATATTCGACTGCAAGACTTGACAGCAACAATTAACGGGACTTCCCGCTTTAACGGAGGCAAATGGGATACTGTCCACGTAGAGACCCTTTTAGTGACGGACGAGCCTCTTCGTACCGACATGAACTGGTTCGTTCCAGCTGGAGTATCCGAGCCTCACGAAGTGCTTGCCATATTTAACGCAGCAGGAATCTCAATGTTCCCGACACTTGAAGCAAATCTGTTGACCGGCACAGAGGACATTCGGGATCAAGCACAGCAGAATAACTTACCTGAAGTTGAAAAAGAGACGCTGCTAAACTTATGATGCGGGCGATTATGAAAAAAACACCGCTCATACCTATACCTGATGCTCCAACAACATATCTACTCTCTTACGATTATAAAATCTACCCGAAAGTTGACGTTCCAAATGCGTTTGAATTTGTGGTGCGGTTTCCGTTTGACGGACTTCAAATTCATCCGCAAGGCGGACGTGTACAGGTAAGTGTTTTGACCCCGGTTAGTGCACGAATTGATGAAACAGCAACCCACGGTCGCGCTCAACACAAAAGTGTGATATTCCATAATTAATTAGAAAACGGAGCCCACAAACCCGCATGGCTCCGTTTTTGTTGTTCCAGAATTGATTAGAATTTGAAGTGTGCCGTAGCGATTATGAGGATTTGTTGCAGAATTTGTTAGAAAAAAATTAAATTCGAGATGCATAAATATACAATCGACCATTGTATAAAAAAAGGTCAACAAAAGGTTGGCTTTATCTCGCGGGTGTCTTGACAATCGGATGAAGACCGAGTTAGAATCCTCAGCGCTCAAGCAAGCCATCGGTCGAACTGGAGTTTCTAAGGGGCTGATTGTTCACTCTGACTGAGGCGTTCAATAAGCAAGCAAGGAATATCAAAGGCTTATTAAGAATCTGGACGTTTGATAAACGCATAGTAGTAGCCGCTTCTTGAAATCTTGAGGGCCTGGCACATCTTCACAATCCGAAAATTCGAAGCGTTGTTATGAATGAACTTAAAGGTGTTTATTTCAGATTCTTCGCGAAGTAGGCCGCTATTAGTCTGCCAGTTGCTTACGCAATCGCAGTTCATCATCTTCAGGCTTCAGCTTACCGCTGCCTGGAAATGCGTTTTCTCCCATCACGTTTGTAAAATTTAACCCAATCTCTAACAGTGGTGTAGTGCACATCTAGTTCCTTTGCTGCTTCACCGTCGTGGTTTCCTCCGCTAAAATGCGCAGTACCACCTGTTCCTTGAATGCTTTGTCGTATTTCTTCCGCTGTCCCATTGTGAATCCCTCCATGTTTTATTATAGAGGTTTTCCATGTGTCTATCTATTCGAGGAGGGTCATCATTCTGGCTAATCTAAAAACTGAACCGTCACCGATATGAGCGACAAACAACGCTTGTAAAAATAATCATAGTGTCTTTGATCCTCAATATCTGTTTTTGTTGTTTCATGGTGTCGAATCCTAAAGTTATTCCCAATTTGTGTGAGTTCAAGAAATTCCTTTTCAAAGAGTACTTTATAATGAGCTTTTTGACCGCTCATATGATTAATAATCCTACTTGTAGATTTCTTCTTATCTAATGTAGGAGAATAATAAGTTTTGAGCCTTTCAAAAGCATCCCACAGCTTTTCAACAGCAATTTTAAGATTACCTTCATCGTAATAATTAGCTGCTTCTTGAAGTAACTCTTTGAGACCTGCTTCTTGAATTGGAACTAATGTATTAGCTTTTATTTGAGTATTAAATATACTTTCAATTTTACCATTATTCAGCTTTAGGGCAACATCATTCAGTTTTAATATTGCATTAACTTGTGCCTCGAAATCAGTATTCTGGTTATACTTCTCAAAAAACTCTATTGCATCGATTACACAATAGGGTGCAGTATGGCACACAAAATCTTGCAGGTTAGCTGTTTCCACATACTCTCTCTGTTTATTATAACATTTAGGTATGTAAAATTGCCGAATGTCATTGAATACCTCTTCACTTGTCGTAACATTATAATTCCAACCAGTTTCATCTGTTTTTTGAAAAACATCATTATGTTTTTCTAGAAATTGATAAATTTGATTTCTTGTGCTTAGTTTGATCGAAAGTGACATTCTTTTTTCTTTAATTGCCTTTTGATTTCGTTGAGAAAAAGGGATAAATAGTTTGTTTTCTATCGAATCAAAAAATCTCCAACTATACACATCACGGTTGGATATTTTTTCTGCTGGATAAATTTCATATCCATCGTTTTGTAGCAATTTGTTAACCCCGTCAAGAAATTCTTTCCAATATCCTTTTTCATCCCTTACTGTGGGATGAAATATTTCACAGATAAATTTTAAATATATTTCATCACTTCCGTTTTTTAATTGGAAGCGTTCGTCCTCAAATACCCAACAAAATGGATAATCATCATTGTTTACTGTATGTTGCCAAATATCTTCTTCAGCATTGTGGTATCTTGTATCTAGACTTGGCATTCCCTTTAAATCATATAGTCTCTGGAGAAACTCGATTTCTTCTAACCGTCCAAAGTAATTGTACTGCACTCTTCGCATTTCCCATAAATCAAGCATATCCATCCCATATTTGAACAAATCGAAAGTATCACGTTTGGTTATCTCACTTATGGAATTCATATGTTTGAATGCTGCTCCTTTCTTACTCTTATTGACAGAATAATCTAATCCCCATCATTTACAATTATTCGAGGGTTATATGAGTGCAATTTCCAATTGTCATTTTCGCATACGAAGAACAGCCCCGGAATATTGGCTATATTTGAAAATGGCAAATCATCTGTTGATTCAACTTTTTCATAAAAATAACCGTCACTTGAAGTAAGAAAATACTCCCCATTGACCACTTGAAGATACAATTTATCAGGAAGATTGCGTTTCGTCCATGTGAAATTAGGAAAATCAACTTTTTTTCGGGCCTGTGTTCTTGAGGATTCTTTAAACAATTCTATCCATACCCTTGAGC
>CAYVFQ010000087.1:0-3419 GCA_964451045.1 uncultured archaeon | reverse complement strand
CCGGCCAAGGCGTTTAAGAGACTGCTCTTGCCGACATTAGGCCGACCAATTATTGTAACGACAGGTAATGCCATAAGTTTTTGCTAAAAATCGAAATTCTTTATATGCTGTTCAACAAAAAGAATTATAACATGATGCCACATAGTTTTGAAGTATAGATACTCATTAGGGGTGTTTTTGCTCCAGGCTGCTTCTGATAAATTTACCGTGGAATGCCGTTTACTGTTTATACAAAAATTGGTTATGTGTTATACTTATCTGGCTGCGGCTTGGCGCTACGCCAAGACGAGTTTCCAATTGTAGATGAAAGGACAAATTATTATGGATAAATTGTATGAAAATTCGGAAACTGGATGCTGTCCGAGGTTCAATCCTGAGCCGTGGGACGAGAAAGAGGTAACCTTCCAGGATAAATTGTTTGTTAAAGACCATGTTAAAAGTTTTATGCACATCCCGATAAACTTCGGAAAGGTGATTGTAAGAAATATGGAAATGATTCAGAAGGCGGAGGCTCTTACGCCTGAGCCTCTTATGCTTTCGGATGAAAAGTCTCTATGGGGATCTGATATTTATATAGCGGTGAGCAAGGATGTGCCTGGAGCAGAAATGGCCAGAATATCAGGAACCTTTCTGACCAAGGTCTTTGAAGGGCCGTACAAAAACGCCGGGATGTGGGCAAAACAAATGAAGGACTACGTCACATCGAAAGCAAAAGGGTTTAAAAAGATGTACTTTTTCTATACTACCTGTCCGAAATGCGCTGAGTTCTACGGCAAGAATTATACCGTTATATTGGCGGAGGTTTGAATAAGACCCTGTAACCCCCCCCAGCAAGCTGGGGGGCTAAACATTAAGGGAAATTTTTATGGTTAATCTTGCTGCTGTTACTATTCCTTATACGGCTATAACCATAATTTTCATAGTTTTGGCTGCGATTGTCGGTGCTTTCGTCAGAAGAGTAAGCAGGGATAAATGCCTGAAAGATTTCTCCAGGAACATGGTAACGCTCCAGGAGGCGTCCGGCAAGATAGTCTGGGGTAATTTGAGAGTGGAAAATACCGGCCTGGAATTTGTCTATCTGGAAAAGCACAGAGATAAAGACGGCCATGATGAGACAAGCTATATCCTGTATAAATACGAATACCCTAACATCGCCGCCTTAATTCGCTTCCACGACGAGCTGAGCGAACGCGATAAAAAAGAAAGAGAAAAAGAGCTTAAAAGAACGTATCATCCAACGTTCCTGCGGAGAATGAAAAGAAGAATAAAGAATATATTTAAAACGGTAAGAGATTCAGTGATGGAGATAACAAATTTGCTAATCAGCCAAGCTAAGAAAACTACACCTGCAGGCAAGATGTTGACCTCTCAAGATAAGTATGTCGCCCAGATAAAGCAAGAGTTGGTGGGTTCGGTAGGAGCTTCTTACGAGCCTTTGTTAGAAAGATATATTGGCCATAAAGTTGTACTTGAAATGATTAAGGGCGATAAAACTTTTGAGTATTGCGGAGTGCTGAAAGAATATACAGCCGAATTTATTGAGGTTATGGATGTAAATTACAAGACAAAAGAAGACCAGCCGGCCAGAAAGGCGGATTTAATTTTACCTCGCAAACTCGGCGTCGTCCGCCACCTGGGAGAATGATATCATACTATGTGTTGTTTGATGTATAAGGAACCGGACGGCGGCGCATGACTAAGTAGGAGGGAGGATTATTATGATTACGTTTGTAAAAGAGAATTCAAACAAGTGGTTAGTAGGTATAGTTGTAGTTACTATTATTGTTGGCAGCGCATGCGATAAGCTAACCGCTGGCCAGCAGCGAATCATCCATTTTCCACAGGATCACTCCATCGGGGATGTTTTCATACGGGATGTAAATTCTTCGATGGAAGGCTTCGACGCCCTCGCTGATTGGAAATGGCTGGGACAGGCAAAAGGCGATGTGACAATTCCGACCTATAAAGCGGTAAGACTTGATGCTACTAAGCAAGCATGGCAAGGCGGCAAACCTTTTGAAGGTCTCAAACCTGATGACATTCAAATGCTTAGCTTTACTCAATATAGTGATGCCAATGATTCGGTATTGAAAGACATTCCGCATCTTACCGATCTACAAGCTCTTGATCTTTCAGGAACGCGGATTTTAGGGATCGGGCTTAACAATCTCACACAATTGAAGAAACTTAAATGGCTGGGCCTTGTTGTAAGGTATGTAGGGGATGATGAGATAGCTCCTCTTGCAAATTTAACCGCTCTGGAATCTCTCAATGTGCGATATACGCCGATCAGCAATTACGGAATGGCTTATATAAGCAAGATAAAAACCCTCAAACATCTTGATTTATGCGGTACATCAGTTGATGACGATGGGTTAAAGCACATTAAGAATCTGACTTCCCTGCGCCGGTTACACTTTTTCAGAAATAACATCACAGATGACGGCCTAAAACAATTGGCCGGTTTTATTGAAATGGAAAGGCTTTATCTTCAGTACACACCTATAAGCGATGCAGGTCTGGTTTATCTTAAGAAGATGAAAAATTTGAAAATCTTAAATTTAATTGGTACAGCAATCAGCGATGCAGGCATGGTCTACTTAAAAGAGCTTAAATCTTTGGAAGAGCTCCAGCTTCCATCTACTACCGAAATTTCCGACGAAGGGGTCGCTCATCTGTCAGAGCTGGATTCACTTAAGAAGCTCTATTTAATAAGCAATGCAATTACAGCCAAAGGACTGGAAACATTGGCGCAACTGAAATCGCTTGAGGAATTTGATACGGGTGGGACAAATATCGACGATGAGAGTATTGCGATAATCGCCAGATTTTCGGCTCTTAAAAGCCTGTGGATTCAAAGTTGCCAGGTAACGGACGCCGGACTGGCGGAATTAAAAAATCTTCAAACCTTGACAGAATTACACATAGGACCAAAAGTTCCTGTAACCGGTGAAGGTATGAAGAGTCTTAAGGAATGTCCATCTCTTGCCGAGCTTAATCTTTCCGATCTGATTTTAGGCGATGCCGGACTGTCCGGTTTGGCTGGATCAACATCGCTAAGGAGCTTGAGAGTATCATACATCAATATCAAGGATGATGATCTTGCCAGTTTGTCCGATTTGACAAATTTGAAAAATCTGTCAATAGACTCAAAACAAATCACCGATGCCGGCATGCAGCATCTGGCTAATCTCAAATCTCTCGAATTTTTGCTGCTTGAAGGATCCGGGATTACAAACGCTGGACTGACTTATCTGGAAAAGATTGATTCGCTTAAGTATCTGTATCTAAGGAGTACTAAGGTTACCGAGGAAGGCATGATAAACCTAAAAAAGAATAAACCAACATTAGAGTATCATTTTTATTAAGGTAATTATAAAAGTTTTGACACCAGATAATGAAAATTATAATGGTGTCGA
>CAYVFQ010000086.1:0-3435 GCA_964451045.1 uncultured archaeon | reverse complement strand
TGCCCGATCCATCACGAACACGCTGAGCCCCCTGTGAGGGCTCGGATGCAGCACCACCTTCATGGCCCCTAGCACTGCTGCAACCTCGAGGGATTTAAGCACCTCCTTCAGGGATGCCTCCCTCAGGCTTTCGCGAGATAGATATCAAATACTAAGGTGAGCTGGCCTAAGGCAAGCTCTAAATTATAGGGTTTCAAGTACCTAAAATGGTTTGAATAAGATGAAATTTTAATTGAAGTTATGATCTATTCTAAGCTACTGTGAATTCTATTTTTTAAAGACACCAATCAAACTTAAATTTCTAAATAATAATCCTATAATTTCTTGATAGTTATATGTTAGCCGAAGAATTACTTATTTTTTCTTTGTCTTGATTTCTTCCTGAACATAGATTCTTAAGGCTGTTAAAAATCCTAATACTTCTTGACAAGTATCACTGATAATTTCCTTTTCAATCCTTAGACCCATTCGGCGCATTCGTCTCTTTTGTGACAATATCTGTTTTGGTAAATCACAAAGGGCAAAATTTTGGAATTTTTCATAAAACCTATTTACGATTTTATCTTCATCGTGTATGTCAATATCCTCAAACAGGCGAATAACGTTTCCCGAGCATTTCAAAACAGCGTTGTACATAAGATCGATGTAATTAGCACCAGAGACTTCAACGGGAACTGGCAAGTGATTGTAATCATGGTTAACTTTCCTGATTACTAAAGCTATTATTTCTTGCTTCTCAATCATAGAGATATAATGATTTATACCGCTCCTAGACTCAAGGACATCATATTTTGTTGGTTTATCAAGAGTCATAATATCTGTCAATGGTAATCCGTAGATTGGTTCGCATTGTTGCCAGCTATAGGGGGTTAAATGGTTAATTTTGCAATAATTAATATAACTATCAACCCAAAAAAGAAGTTGATGTAAAGCAATGACTTTCTTATTTTTCATGTGATGTCTCAAAGGGCCTATTCTGGTTTCGTACGCGATTTGAGTTGTCCTTGTTGAGTATTTTTCCGCAATGTCATTAAAAATATCTGCAATAGCCTTGTAATCTTCATTTAGTATCTGCCTTAGTATAATAACGATATCTATATCGTTATATAGTTCGTCTAAGGTCGTGAAGCGATGAAAGCGTGACTGTAATGAGCCGACAAGAGTGAGAGATATGATACTTTCAATATGTTGAAGACGCGCAATGATATCCTTAAGGATTCTTCGAATTAGGGATTCCATTTTATAGGAGGATAGTGCCATTTTTTCTTAACTTCTTGGTTAAGGTCTTAGTATTTATTTTTTCTAAGCCCAAAGGAATCCATAGATCACCGCCTTTGAGTGCCTTTTCGATTGATTTGAATCTATAAAAAAAGGCGTTTATTACAGACTTTTTCATAACTGCCTAGAAAATATTTTCCCAAATAGTTTGCATAAATAATAAGTATTGTAAAATTAGTCTTTTCGTCTAGGAAATATTCGCTGTGAGATTATGATACTTTTTAATTCACTATGCTATGATCACTTAGGGATGTATTTCACGACAATACTGATCCTGGCTTAATCAATTCAATAGTTGATAACAGCGCATTATATTTATTGTTTCTTAAACTCTTTCATTGAAGGTTCGTAAGGTGTGGTGAAGTTCTCCCAAATATAATCGAAGTATTTCTTGAATTTCGTTGTAAAATCTTCCTCTTCATCACCATTTATAAGGACACCGCCTTCGTAAATGGCGGGATCGTTACCAAATCCAATATATGCTGTTCTTAGCTCAGGAACAACAAGTAGATTGAAAAAAGGTAGCTTTATTTCTGATTGAGTGTACTTTAGCTGAAACTTACCTATTGGTAATTTATCGCCTAACTCCGTTTCGATTATCTTACACCACTGCTCTTTGCTCTCAGAGCGACCTATTAAATACTTATAATAAAGTTTCCTTTCTTTATTAACATCAAGAATCGCTTCTCTAATATCTTTGTCAAACGATTGAAACTGTCCAGCACTAGGGTTAGAAATTTCCATATTTGCTTGGTAGATTTCCACCTCTTTCTTCTTTGATATTTCTATGCTCTGCTTTACTATCTTTTTTACAATAGCAAGTGACTCTTGTGGCCCATTGTAGTAGTTAATCCGCCTTCTGTGTTTTAGGTCTTCATACGTATCAATTACCAAGTACATCAATGCAAGTATGACAAATGAAAAAAATGGCAAGGAATAAAAACTATATTTTTCAAGATTCGGAATTATTTCAAACAAGCAAATTAGAATATATAAAATGAAAAGCGCGGTAACACAAAAGGAAGCGCCAAAGGTAAATTTGTAATCTTTTAATTTAATCCACAAATTTGTCATTTCACACCTCCTCTAGCTTAACGAAAATGATTACTTTGAAAAAATCTCCTGTTACCAATCTTATTGTGATTTCAGAAAAAGTATAATTTAATAACTGGTTATGCTTAAAATTATGCGAAATTTTAAATTGCTTCTGGCATTCTGCCAGCTCCCGCTTTCCATATACAAACCAGGAATTATTTCTTTCTCAAATATAATACATATTCTAATGCATTTTTTATCAATGTTTAACAGGAAAAGAAAGATAAAAACAACCATGCACCATAACTATCGCCTAAATTAGGCATGAATGGGTTATTGGTACGATGCCCATTTTGTTGTTCGGCCAGGTTTTTCGTCTCTTCTCACGTTACCTTTAAGCTTACCGATCCCGATTCTCTCGAAGTGATACCAATTCCATCGGGGCGGGACTCGGAAGACCGGCTTAGTTACCCTTATCATTTCCATTTTAAGTTCCCTTCATTTGGCATTCCTACTAAAACTGACTATTGCTTAAAGCACACTCCTCCCATAAAGATAATGTTATTGAAGTCGTATCGTGTCCTCATGGGAATATGGTGGTAAGCAGCAACAGAGAACCTTAAGCGGAACAGTGCCGGTGTTCTCTATCTGGTGCAGCTGTCCTGGTGGAATAGGGATGGTGTCTCCCTCTGCAACTTCGAATGTATCTCCAGCAAGCCTCATACGGCCTTTGCCTGCAATAATATGATACAGCTCTTCATTGGTGGCATGAGTGTGAAGCAAAGTCATATAGCCGATTGGGACAGTGGCCTCAGCCAAACTCAGTCTTATATTTCCGTGTAACGGAGGGTGCATCAGCTCTTTAATGATCGAGCCGTCTTTGGTGATATAGGGCTTGATAGCACCGGATTTGGTCTTAATTACCATTCGTAGTACCTGAAAAGTAAGCGCATAGCCTCAATTCTGAGGATCTTGAATTAACCTTTGAATCCCAAGGGTGAATATGTATCCTTTGGATATAGGTTGTCAACGATTAAGCAATAGGGTGCGAATAGGAGGCCTATGTGATAGGTAACGTCAAGAGTTTTGTGTCACTACAAGAAAAGGGGTAGCCACACCCTG
>CAYVFQ010000085.1:0-3559 GCA_964451045.1 uncultured archaeon | reverse complement strand
GGTATTTTCAAGCGCAAGAGTTGCAGTGTTCGTTGATGGCGATTTTTGGCATGGTGTTGACGAGTACGCTGCTGACATGGAGAGACAGCGAAAGCTGGAGAGATGCGGTTGGCAATTCTTTAGGATACGGGAAAGCCTTTATTATGCAGATCCCGTGAAAGCTCTTGAACCTCTTTGGACACTTCTTGATCGTATGGGAATAAAATCATTATCTGAGAGAATCGAACCTGAATTTGAAGAGGATGAAAACGGCTTGGATGAAGATGATGATTTAAGAACAGATAACTTTATATCCCAACATCAAGAAGAAACGAAAACGGAGACTACTGAAGAAAGCCCTTCCCAACAAGAAAAGAGAGAAGAATCACCCGGATTAGACTTGCCTGAAAATATTCACCAGGCCCTTAGAGTTAAAGCTGATGTGATTTGTAAGGCAATCATTCAAGTTTTGAAACAAAGACCTAAATTTTCCAGTGTTAGGGAGAAGATTCCCACCTATATCTTGAAATTATGGAGTATTCGGTCCAGAGGCAAACCAAGAGAACAATTTGTGAAAAGAGTTGATGAGCAGATAGCTATAATGGACAGAAAAGGATACGTTATTGTTTACAAGAGTAAAAATGTCAGAGTCAAGCTTGGTTGGGTAGAATACCCAAATCAGTAGGATAAAACCCGAAACTAAAAAATATATCCTGTATATCAATTGTTGCTGGGATGGTGTGTAGGTTATGAACTACACAGAACTTAAAAGCATAGTTAATCGAGCACTCGATAAACTTAAAGATCGTGACTCCCAACTTTTCCATCTCGATGCCTCAGAATGGGCAATAGCTCACCGTTTAGCAGTTTACTTGGAGAAAGAACTACCACAGAATTGGAATGTTGATTGTGAATACAACAGACAAGGGTCAGAAAAGGAAGTCAAGGCAATGGGAGATGGTGGGAAGATCCGACCTGATATCGTTATACACCACAGAACTTTATTAGAACCTGAAAATAATCTGCTGGTAATTGAATTGAAAAAAAGAGAAGCTGATGCTGATCTTATGAAGGCGTGTGAATACACCAAACGGCCCACAGGTGACCGTAAATTCCAACATCAATACGGACTATCTTTGTCAGTGTTAGATGGACCTAAACTTCACTGGTTCAAAGAGGGTATGTTACACGATACCTTTTAGTCACTTTTAATACTCCAACTCCAATAAAACATTATCAAAAATATGAGTGAATTTCGAAACGAATTTTCGTGGTCCAAATCCCGGGACGAGGTCTTTCAGACTTGCCCCAGGTAATACTATTTCAATTACTATGCATACTGGGGAGGTTGGGAACAAAACGCTCCTGAAAGAACCAGACAGATTTATATTCTAAAGAACCTCAAAAATCGACACTTGTGGAGAGGAGATAATGTTCACCAGTGCATTAAACACCCCCTTAGGAATCTACAACGGGGAATAGCAGTACTGGATGTGGATGAAATTATTTCCATCACTATCGACAAAATGCGAGATGATTTCCGGTCTTCTAAGAATAAACGCTACCTCATGTACCCAAAATCCTGTGCGCTGTTTGAGCATGAATATGATGAGGATATCCCGGATGCTGAGTGGAAAAAGGTGGCGGACGAAGTTGAACAATGCCTCAGGAATTTTTATGGATCTGAAGTGTATGCCTTACTGAAGGATCTCCCTCAAGAAAAATGGCTGGAGGTCGAAAACTTTTCATTCTTTTACTTAGATGACATTAAGATATGGGCAGTTCTCGATTGCAGCTTCCAAACCGAAGATGGAATAACAATTATTGACTGGAAAACGGGAAGGACTACCAGCAAAGATATATCACTCCAACTTGCCTGTTACGCAATGTACTGTCAGGACAGATGGGGTATCAAACCGGAGAATATCAGGCTGGTTGAGTATAACCTTTTATCTGATCAAAAAGCTAAATTTACGATTACGGAAGGTGAGATTAAAGATACAACGTCATACATTAAAGGAAGTGTTGCGGACATGAAATCCTTGTTATTAGATGTTGATAATAATATTCCTAAGGATGAAAAATTCTTTAAAAAAATAGAGGATGAGAGGATTCGAGACAAGTGTAATTTTAAAAAGATTTGTGACATATAATGTGATGTGATGAATTTGACTAAACATCATAAAAATATGATATCTGAAACTATTAGGAAGTGATTTCAGGTTTTGTGATTGGCGCTGTTTATGGGAATGGAGAAGTTCGTTTTAGTCGTGAGGGTAGCGTTCAGGGAGTCTATGATGTCGAAGACGCCGGGGGCATAACTGGAGCAACTTTAATAACTTTACTCAACTATGACGATGATGTTTAATTTTGAATTATTAAAAATTGGCGCCAAAAAACTAACCGCAACGCATTCATATCAAAGATTTCCTTTTTTTGAGTTGTTAGTCACCAATCACCGAATAAAAGCTTCACCGGGCGCTGGCTTTTGCGCTCCGGTGCAAGCTTGGTGTTAAGCGTTTATGGAACTAACCTGTTGGTTTTTTTCATACATGAGGTTGTTATATGGAGAAAATTCGAGCATTAGTAAGCCATTGGGCATCATTGGGGAGTGAATTTAGTAATGATCATCTCAAGCTGTGTTTTCTATGGTATGATGAAGTTATTATAGAAACGATTGTCCCTAATGAAAAGGGATTTTTTTTTAGTAAATACATAGATCAATCAAGCTTCAGCAAAAAAGAGCTGATGGTTTTTACTGATATTGTTTTGCCTCTTGAAGAACGTGTCCCTAAAAATTTGCTTAAGGATTTTTATAAATCTAAAGAACCTGGTTATCCGAGATGGGGCAAAAATTGTGAAAATTACACGTATCCGAACCCTATGAATGCCCATCAATACGCCCATAATGCTTTAATTGCGCATATTCAAAATGAATGGGGGATCAAAAAAACAGATAGGCATAATGTTGAACATGTTGAAGGGGCAGCGAGAGTTGCAGTCGAATCGGTAAGACTTTGGGATAGTATAAATAAGGATATCCCTTGTATGTTGCAGGCTAATAATAACGAAAAAATAGCAATGGTTGCAGCAAGGCGTTTCAATTATAATGATACAGTTGAAGTTGAGCCTTTTAAACTCTTTGAGAGGATAGTGCCTTCACTGGCTACGGTTCCATGGGGTGACATAATAAGATTAAAGGAAAAAGGTGATTTTGACAACTTGAGAAAAAAAGTTGCTGAAGTGATATCTGGTAGCTCCTGTGATATTAACGATGCTCAACATGAACTATCGAGACTTGAGGAAAAGGCAACTTCTGAAATCATAGAAAAATATCGCCCTAATGTTAACAAAATTACTATTGAATCTGCTATATCAAATATTCCATGTATACCAATACTGAACCCAGTCAGTGCATTCTTCGGTGCGAGAGATATACGAGAAGAGTTCAGAAAAGCAGAAGAATTGAATTGGTTCTATTTGTTGCGAGATATCAAGAAGTTAATAACGCAAGAATAGACACTTAACAATTTTCTTCAGTAGACTCGGTTTCCTCGTCACTGAGAAATACGTTACAGCA
>CAYVFQ010000084.1:0-3585 GCA_964451045.1 uncultured archaeon | reverse complement strand
ATACTGGGCAATGCTCACCGGTCATGCTACCTTAAGACACCTTAGCAAAAAACCAAAACTTGCCAGATTCTTTTATCCGATAGCAAGCGATGAAAAACTTAGAGAAACTTTATCGAAAGGAGCAAAAGAAACCTTAAGTTGGTCTGAAGGAATTGGAAACAAAGTAGGTGCATTGATAGTTTGGGTTGTTATCGTTTTAATTAACATATTTATCTACGTCACGATTCCTTGGACCATCGTGTTACTGATGTTGTTAGCACTTTATGTTCCGGACGTACTTCATGTTCAAATTGCAAAAATCAGCCTTAGAATGAAATCTCGCGAAGAAAAACTTGGAATAAATATTAAGAGTCTCCTCGGACTAACAACAGTATTATTTTTGATAATTATAGTTGCACACATTTATCCAGAAATTCAATGGGTAGCTTCAGCTATTTTATTGATTTCTCTAGTTTTAATTTTTCGTTTACTTGTGTTAAAACAACCCACTGAAAATAGAATCAGACATTTACACTTGGCCCTGTTAATGCTTTCTTTATTCATCGCAGGTGCTGTTGCAGTTGTTATCTCCGATCCAGTTCCCGATTATTTCCAGGTTGTCGGCATACCAGAAAACATAGCGTCTCCATGGGTGGAAGAGGCAGCTAAATTAGCCTGCGTGGGTATAGTCGTGCTGGGTCTTGTTGATTGGAAGCGAAAAGATTTATTATGGGTAAAACTTCTCTCTGCTGGGCTCTTTGTTGGGTTTGCCTTTGGGATTGTGGAAACCGCGGTCAGTGAAAAATATTTAGCTAACTTCTTTCTTAGGTCTTGGACATCAATTCCTGATCACGCACTTTGGACAGGATTAGCTACCCTAAGCTTTTGGTTTCCTTTAACAAAATATCGGAAATACAATCTTTTGAGCTTGTCCCTGGTCATTTCCTCTTACATAATTGTAGTAATCTGGCATCATTTGTGGAATACAGGCATTCTGTTTGAATTGATAAAGTGGGTTCCTAGCCCCGCAGTTATTTTTTTGTTAATACTATTAGCGAGAAAAATCAAATTAAAACCTAAATATTCAATGTAAGGGATAGTGGTCCAAGGATGGATAAGCTAATTCATCAGATTATTGTCGTTGAAACGCTTAAAGCTCTAAATTTAGAGCCATCTGAGTATGGCCTGCTTTTAGATGCAACTATTGAACCTGATAAAGAATACGAGCAAAATATAGAGAGACGTATTATATCGGAGAAAGGAGAGACAAAAGATATAGAAAAACGCTATGAAAATAAGCGTGGCAAAAACGTACTAGAGTCAATTGGAATTGAGCTATCAAAACGTTGGGACTTTTTTTCCTCTTGGCTCAAATCTGTCACATTTCAGGTATTAGAATATTCCTCATGGGCGCTTGAACATGGGTCTAAGGCCAAGGATAATGCAATTTCTTGTTTCGATAGGGCTGAAACCTCACATGGGCTGGAGAGACTAATTAACCTAGGTCATTGCTTACACTTTGTTGCGGATTTAGGTACCCCATACCACGGAAAAAAACTTGAAGAGGTTGGAAAAATTTCTAGTGATGTCCCTAAAGAGCTTAACAATCAGACCTTCTTGAAAAATCTAGTTGAATTCTCAAAAAGCGTATTTGTAGATCATCAAATCTTTGAGAAAGAACTAGCGTCCTTTTGGTTCACAGACTTGGGAAAAAATGAATGTAAACGTTATTTGCGTTTAGGATTTAATTCAGCGAAAAAAAGGCCATTTACATCCATTGAAGAAGCCCGCTTACAATTTCTAGCCGCTATTGAGGAGATAGAAAAAGTATCTAGTAAACACTGCAAGATTTTAGACATCCGATTTATAACAAGGCGAGCAGGGGAAAAACTATCTCAAGAGGATAGAGAAATAATCTTGAAAGCAGGTTTGGATTGTTTGGCCAAAATTGCTGAAGCGTCATACATAGCATTGAAGGCAATTCTTGCCGGATGAAACTCAGCAATTAAAAATTCATGGTCATTATTATGGTTTGTACCCAAGGAAGCTTTCCCATAACACTCTAATCGCAATTCAAAGAGGGACAATTTCCTAGTGCTTAAATCGTTTTATTACCAACTTATAACGGTAATACTTTGCCACATCTAAGCAAAGTTCTTGAACCATTTGCTGTTGCTACTGAACGGTTTCTTAGGGAGAACAATATAACAGTCGATAAATGTTGGACACGGTCGAACACATTCAAATGGGCCTTCTTTGATTTCAGTATCGAGCCTCGCAAAGGTTGGGTATTAGGTCGTGGTGAATTACAGCTTTCTAATTTGATCCATGAGCAATTTGGGGATTCTATAATAATCTTTACCCATAAAACAAACGTGAACGTCGAGAAACTCAAACTAGCCCGTGGAGATAGGCCTATAATTAGGATAAGTCATCCAGGATTTCTCCAGTTTTATCAGAGGTTTGGAAGAAAAAATGCTATTCGTTTGTTTTTACTTCAGATAAAAACCCCAGAAGACGAGGCGTACCTTCGCAGTCTTATGCTTCAGAATACTGAGATGATTCCGGACTTTCTTTACAATAATCCTGTGCTTCTTGACAAAGTAGTTGGCAAGCTCAAGAGTGATGATAAAATACCGGCTATTCACATGAACAAAGATGAAATAGCCGAGATGCTATCCTCAAAAGAGGATTTTGAGCGATTACTTCAGCTTCAGCCTGCCATTGGAAAGAACCTTGTCAGTATCATTGTAGATGTTATTCAAGAACTTCCTCCAAGTGAAAGAAATCCGGAGTTTCTCAGGAATATACCTGTTATGCTTAAATTATACAGACGGAAAGCGGATCTAGAATCCGCTGTGAATGAACTTCATCGGCTTGTTGAGTCCAAGACAGACGAGCGGGAAATTCATAAGCACATATTCAAAAACATCTGGCTTTTGGGTGATGAATACTTGCCTGGAGACTACATTAAGAGTTACGAGGAAAGATTGAAATCGGATGAAGAAGGTTACTATAGAACGGATATAGTACTCCAGCGTTTGGACTCTCACCAAGACTACGTAATTGTTGAATTCAAGAGACCAGAAGATAGACTTACAAGAATGCGAGGCAAGATGGAAATCCCAGTAGCCAAAGTTACCATGGCCGTCTCTCAGGCCCTTGAATATATGGTGAAAACAATTGAGAAAAAGGGTGTTTTGGTAAAGGCAATCGTGATTGTGGGCGGTGAGGAAAAACCGAAATGGCTGAAGGGATACAATTACTTCCTTCATGGAGTTCGCATAATAACTTATGAGCAGATAGTAACGGATGCCCGAAAAAGGCTGAAATTTTACACATAATAGAGTAAGTTCAACAAACTCAGAGAATGTAAGCTTTCAGAACGTCATAGAGTAAAATTCCAGCTCATTATTGTTTCGTATATGGTCAAAGCGGTGGTCGCGGTATTAGACACGGCAATAGACCTTAATCGCCCGGCGTGTTTTCTCATTTAAACCGCGCTCAGCATAAGAAGCGGTATCATGCCGCGCATCGTGGCGACCACTTCATTCGAGGACCTCGGCTACCTGAACCTGCCGATATTCGACTTCAAGTTCGTGAGGT
>CAYVFQ010000083.1:0-3606 GCA_964451045.1 uncultured archaeon | reverse complement strand
CTCTGTGATTGCATCGGAGGGCATCCATCTTGGTGAAGAGCCCTACATATCTCCAAGTCATACGATATTCTTTATGGGGTGCAATTTCCACTGCAAATTTTGCCAGAACTGGGAGATATCGCAATGGGCGGGCGCACGTCGAGAACTTACGCCTGGAATGGTGGCAAATGCTGTAAAAATGAAAAAGACAGAAGGCGCGAAGAACGTTAACTGGGTTGGTGGGGACCCGACTCCTAGCCTTTTTTCAGTGTTAAAGGCAATGGACACCATCAATGTTAACACGCCGCAAATCTGGAACAGTAACTTTTACATGACAAAAGATACTATGAAAATTTTGGACGGCGTTGTAGACATGTACCTCTCAGACTTCAAATACGGGAACGACAAATGCGCGCATGTATTATCAGACGTGGACAAATATTTTGAAATCGTATCAAGGAACCATATGCTTGCAACGAAGCAAGCAGAACTAACTATCAGACACCTTGTACTTCCGAACCATGTGGAGTGCTGCACAAAGCCCGTGCTTGACTGGATTGCAAAAAATGCCCGGACAAAGGCCATAGTCAACATTATGGGTCAGTACCATCCGGCATACAAAGCGAATGAATACATAGGGATCCGAAGAAGGGTAAACAAGCAGGAAATGGAAGAAGCGCTTAATTATGCAGAAAACCTAAAATTGTTTTACATGAGTTGATACGATGGCCTGGAAGAAAAAGCGTAGAATCAAGGCGTACAGGACTATTCTGATAGTTTTATTTCTCGCTGCTATAATCGTTATGTACAATTACTTTGAGCAAGCCGGTGGCCAATTCTTGGATATCAGCATCATTCCAGACCTACAAACAAAAGGGTACAGCTTGGTTTCAGTAGACGCGGCCGTATCTGACGATAGAGGATACGTTACGCTAACATCGGACTGCAGGCAAATAGTTGCCAGTGTTGAAGCATATCAAGCGGAAAGTATCTATCAGGGATTGCAAGGATTCGCAACGGACAGGCCGAACTCGCACGATATAATAACTGACGCTTTTGACAGTCTAGGCGTGAAAGTGCTTATGGTGAAAATAACGGAAGTTAAGAACAATGCATTCTATGGAAGAATGATTGTAAAGAGCGGAAATAACATCGCCAATCTCGATGCTAGGCCAAGCGATGCCACAGCCATAGCTATCCGTGTAGATGCACCTGTATACGTTAACGACGATCTTTTGGAGGAATACGGAGAATATATATGCTAAGGCTTCAGCACTTCCTTGAACTTATCTGAAAACTCTTCTGCCTGTTTTATTATCCTGTCAGACGCTTTTGCCAATGCTGTTTCTGGTTTTCCCTTGGAAGTTTTCACAAAGACTTTCGGCTCTGCCAAGTACGGATGTTCCTTGATTTGAGCGGCCTCTTTAACGTTCTTGTCCTCCCACAGCTCTCCCCTAAGAACATTCGTAACGGTTATTGTCTCTCCCGGGATTTCCAATACAAGAACGCTGTCTTCTTTCTTAACAATGTTCAACTCCATTCTCACACCTTTTTTATAACAAACATATCCACGTTATAACTTACCTTTGGCTTTTTGTGGAATTTAAACATATATGGTATGTCGAATTTAAATTCTTTCACTTGCAGAACCTTTCCCCCGTTCTGTTCTATGAAACCAGTTACGAATTTCCTTGTTTTGTCGTACCCGCCCCGGTGCAAACTGTATACTTTCTGCCCGCACTCGAGAGCCTTTTTTAGGAACAGCCTGTCAGTATGATATCTGCCTCGCATCCCGAAAGGTGGATTCTGTACAACGGTATCGCACCTTCCAGAGAATTCCTCTATGTCTTTTTCGACAAATTCAATTTGAACCGTCATCTCCTTTGCATTCTCTTTTGCAATCTTCAGGGATTCTTTATCTATATCTACACCGACGACCTTCCCTGCATTCAGCAATGCAGCTCCTATGGACAGTCTGCCAGTGCCGCAACCGAAGTCGAACACGACCTTTCCCTGTATGTCACCGCTAAGTCTTGCTATGTTCAATATTTGAGCAGCGAGACTGGAAGGTATGGTATACTGCTCCAGGTTCTCTTTCGGATCCTCAGGTGTTTTTAGCCTAGAAAGAATTATTTCAAGTTGTTTTTTATCTAAATTCTTTTCATTCATATCTCAGCATCTTTCAGGTTCAATATCGGTATTTTGTATCTCTCCAAATCATCAATTCCTATTCTTGGACATGCCAAGTTTATCGCTGCATCAACCTTCAATCCCATCAGTTTTTCCGGCGTTATCTCGTCCATAGCAAAAATGTACACCTCTTTTCCTTTTGCCTCAAGCTTATTCTTGACTTCAAATGGCAGCTTTGATTGGCCTCGTTTCCAGCTCACTAGCAGCGCGACCTTCTTGGCATCTTCCAGCTGAGATTTATTCCACGCGACAATCCTCTGAACCTTTTTCTTGAAATCTATCAGATCAAATATTTCTCCTCGCTCCAGATCCAGACACAACATCGGCTTGTCCGTTTCCATCACCAAACCCAGGCCGTAGAATTTGCCTGCAGATATGCACAAAAAGCAGTCTATGCCTTTCTCAATAGACGTTGCCGCGCGTAGGTCGCAACCAAGTATCTGTCCGGCATGCTGCAGCGCAGTATGCGTCACGACCTTCTTCCCCCGGCTCTCCAAAAATTCCTTGACCTTTTCTATGGAATCGACAAACTGTATGCTGGTAGCGAGACCGATTCTTTCGTATGGCTCGATTTTTGAAAAGCCTTTCTTCAAAATTGGCGTCGGATCTGACGGAATGAAATATTCCCAGAAAACTACAGGCAGGTCGCTTTGCGCGCCGTAGTCCTCATGACCTATATGCAGAATCGTGTCGCATCCCAGCCGCTTAGCTTCAAAATCCCTGATGTCGCAAGCGCCAAAACAAGGTTCGGTGCACACAACTACCTCAAATTCCTCTCCTTCCAGATCCTTCGCTATGTCCTGGACGCGCATCTTTATACCTTCAGGGTACTGGACGAAAACGTGCTTGGCTTTGTATTCCTTCAATGTCTTTAATGCACGCTTGAAATCTTCTCTTGTATTAAATTCGCTATCTATGTTAATCACCTAAGGCTACAGATTACACTTGTGATGTATAAGTTTAAAAATTAATCTAATTTCTAAAAAAATGAAAAGAATTTAGTATCAAGTTAATTCCTTATTAACCGCTTTTGTCCAATGCCCCTGCTACAACAGCCCCTACAGCCATTAGTGCCGCAGACAAAACCGCCCAGTTGGCTTCCAGACCAGCCCCAAAGAACGTTGTTGTGGCTGCCTTTATAATCCATAGTGTCAATCCAAAGTATATTACACTCAACACTATGAGTATTATTGAAGCAACTATCGTAGCTGCAAGAGATTCAATATTTTTTACTAAACCCATTGAAATCACTATTATTAGTTAGCGAAATTGCATTAAAAGCCTTTCTTTTAAAACTTCATCAGACTGTTCACTAGATCCTGTGTGGCTTCTTCCGTGTTCTCGTTTGTCGGTCTAACTATTTCTCTGATTATGTTCTCTATGGCCTTTCTCTTCTCTTTCTCGCCGACTTCCACTATTGCTTTGAACGGCTCTTCG
>CAYVFQ010000082.1:0-3712 GCA_964451045.1 uncultured archaeon | reverse complement strand
CGACGTCAGCCTGTGCCGTGAGGTGACCTGTTAAATCAGGTAACAGGCAAGACCCTAGTCTATATTTACTACTTGTACCATATAGAGATTGCCGTGGTAACGCGGATGAAAGTTAGGGCTACGTCAGGTTATTTCAGCCCGAATCCCCTGGGCAACACGCGCGCGTCAATGGTGAATACAATGAGATGCAACTCTGAAAAGAGAAGCTAATCCCTTAAAGTTCATCTTAGTTCAGATTGAGGTTTGTAACTCAACCTCATGACGCTGGAATCCGTAGTAATCGTTTGTTATCAGCGAACGGTGAATACGTCACTGTCTCTTGCACACACTGCCCGTCAAACCAACCGAGTTTATTTATGGTGAAACTTTTTGAAGGAGAACTTTGAGTAGACAAGGTAGGTTAAGTCGTCACAAGGTAACTGTAGGGGAACCTGCAGTTGGATCACCTCCTATATATTATTTGAGAATATTCAACAATAACTGCTTTTGCACTCATCAGAAAACTTAAAAACTAGGACAAATTAAGATTACCATTGGGCCCATTGTCCAATGGCTAAGATACATCCCTTGCACACGACAAATCACTGCGTGGATTTGGAGTCGCGTAGCTTAGACAAATCACTGTGTGGATTTGAAGTTATCGTCAAGATCGGATGAGATTCGGGTTCGATTCCCGATGGGTCCATTTATAAAAACCTCCAGCGGGTTTTCATGAATCCCGCAACCATTAATGGGAAAAGTTTTCTGGTGAAAGTTTACAAATTAAGTTCAAAATAAATTAAAATGGAAACAATAGAAGATGATCGCGAATGGAAAAATATTAGAATTAATAATAGATGGAACTCCGAAAGGAAAAATTCATTTAAATTCCAATGGAAGATTGAAAATAACGCGATTAACAATAGATAAAGAAATATTAGAAAAAATCAAAATAAAAAATATGCTAAATCCCTCCATGGATTACGGCGTGTTTGGTTATATGCTTTATATCCAAATACTAAGAAAAGGATTAGAAAAAAGTTTCCCGGATTATTCTGTGGAACTAGTAGAAGTAAAAATAGATCCAAAATATGAAAGATTATACAATAAATTCCTTGATAAAAAGGAAAAATTCATTTAAAATCATACTCAACATAAAAAGAACCAAGGTTCTTCTTATGACATCTCCTTTGAAAATGCCTCAAGGGTGATTGAGAATGGTTCCTGAAGAATATCAGGGATCAGTTTGAGACTAATAGTCAATGAAATAAGCAGACAGAAATCCCACTTTATAGTCTGGACTACTATATTTTATACTGTCAGACGGATAGCTTGGTTTTGGTTTTGATGAAGGACGTGGCAAGCTGCGATATGCCGGGGGGAGTTGCATGCAAACTTTGATCCCTGGATTTCCGAATGCGCAGAGATGCGGAATCACGCCGGGAATTGAAACATCTTAGTACCGGCAGGAAGAGAAAATAACAATTATTCCCTTATTAGCAGCGAGCGAAAAGGGAACAGGGCAAGCTGAATCTGCTTTGGAAACGAAGTAAGAGATGTGGTTAGGAAAGTCTAAGGAATTTAAAAAAAGTTTTCTGGAACGAAACACCTCAGAGGGTGACAGTCCCGTATTTGAAAATTCTATGACGGAACTTTAAAAGAGTAGGGCTTCCTGGATTGGAGGTCTGAATATGGGAGGATTAACTCCCAACCCTAAATAAAACCAAAGTCCGATAGTGAACTAGTACCGCGAGGGAAAGCTGAAAAGTACTCTTAACAGAGGGTGAAAAGACTTGAAATCTGATAGTTACATTTTGTTACTGGTCTTACTCTGCTTCGGCAGAAAAGATTTGTAACGTACGTTTCGAAGAACGGGCCAGGGAGTTATTCTGTATGGCGAGGCTAATCATTAATTGAGTAACCGGAGCGAGAGCAAGTACGAAAGTGCGTCAGTCATACGGATTAGACCTGAAGCCAGATGATCTATTCATGGGCAAGGTGAAGTTTCCCGAAAGGGGAATGGAGGCCTGAACCGTTGTTGTGGACATGCACTCGAATGACCTGTGAATAGGGGTGAAAAGCCTATCTAATCTGGCGATGGCTGGTTCCTGCTGAAATATGCCTTCGTATAGTCTTGTTCTGCTTGTTAACGGCGTAAAGTACGGATGAGTTTTGCAGGGGCTAATGCTTACGGAAACTTTTCCAACTCAGAATCTGTTAACTGCATAGGACAGGAAACAGGGTGTGTATGTAAGATACACTTCCGAGAGGGGAACAACCCAGACCAAAGTTAAGGTCCCTAAATTTATGCTAAGTGTAACGAAAGGTGTATTGAACCTGAGACACTGGGGATGTAAGCCTAGAAGCAGCTATCATTTAAAGAAAGCGTAACAGCTCACCCATCGAGGCTCAGTGCCCTGAAAATGGACGGGGCTAAGCATAATACCGATACTTTGGAGGCTCTCAGATGAGAGTTCTAGTAAGCAGGCGTGGTTTTTGTGCAGAAGGTTTTTTGAGAGAAAGGCTGGAACGAAAACCAATGAGAATCCTGGTAATAGTAGGATGAGATTTTCCTGAGAATGGAAAATGTCGAAAGAGCAAGGTTTCCTCGGCAATGTACGTCAACCGAGGGTTAGTCAGAACCTAAGTTGCATCTTAACTGAGTGCGACGATGGATGTCAGGTTAATATTCCTGAACTGATTGGATTTTATATAGTATGAATTGCTTTCGGATAAGCGAGCACTTGAGAGAGTGTTTTGATAAAGAAATTTGTTTAGGGTAATCCTCAGATGCAGAAGAATTTATTGAACAAAATCGCTGATTCCAGGAGCCAGTGAAAAGATTATACTCTTAGTCTAATTATCTGTACCCATAACCGACACTGGTGCTCAGGCTTAGTAGGCCAAGACATGTAAGGTAAAACCAACTAAGGGAATTCGGCAAATTAGTCCTGTAGCTTTGGCTGAAGGGATGTCTATCTTTGTGTTTTTAGTAATATTTATGCATTGGTAGATCTCAGTAACAAGGACGGCTCGACTGTTTACCAAAAACGTAGCCAAGTGCTAATCTGAAAAGACGTGTATACTTGGTGAGACCTGCCCAGTGGTGGTGTCTAAAACTCTTTTTCAAGGGAGCTAAGGTCCATCAAACGGCGGGGGTAACTATGACCCTCAATTAGGGGGTGTTTAAATCTGGCTGTATGCTGGAAACTCCTGTTAAGCTTTTGATACTCGGCGTTTTATCGTCAGTAAAAATTCAAAAGATAGGGACAATCAGCAGGAAACAAAAGATTTATATATTTGACCACCGTATAAAGGTCATGAATAAAGAACAGTTTGTATATTATCTTACTGGTTTCATGGATGGAGAGAGTTGCTTTTGTATAGCTCTCAAAAACCAAAAATCTGCAAAAGTAAATTGGGTATTAGATCCTATATTTCATGTAACACAACACATTAACAATAAGGAGATTTTATATGATCTTCAAAGATTGTTTAATTGTGGTATTATTATTAAAAAATATGGGCAACCTGATACAATGCAATTTGTAGTACAAAGCAGACGAGAAATAGTAGAATATGTTATTCCCTTCTTCAAAAAATATCAATTGATAACAAAAAAGAAAGACTTTGAAATTTTTGCTGAAGTTGTTGAAGCATTAGATAATCATAAACACAAAGATATTAATGAATTCAAAACACTTCTAAAAAAAGTCTTTCAAATGAATGGAGG
>CAYVFQ010000081.1:0-3849 GCA_964451045.1 uncultured archaeon | reverse complement strand
GTTAGACATAGATCAGCTCGTTACGTTCCTCCGCGGAGATTTTGAAAGGTTAGTCACTCCGAGGCAGATGCTAAGCGATGTAGAAGCGCAACTGAATGAATATACAACAGAGCAGTACAGGTGTCTTGACGAAATACACGACAATCCTAGATGTCTTTTTCAAGGCGCTGCGGGAACCGGTAAAACGATGATAGCGATGGAATCTGTCCACCGAAATTTATTCGAAAACCACAAAGTTCTAATGGTCTGCTTTAATTCAATACTGGGCAAGTGGCTACAATCGCAATTTCAATCGAAGGAGTTGTACCCCAATCTAACTGTGGGGAATTTCCACCATATACTTGGCAAGATTGCTAACATTTCAGAAGATGCTATGAATTCTTCCGTTAGCAAAGATGACTTTTTTAAATATGAGTTACCTTTAGGAGCTCTGGACGCTATCGATAAAGGTAAATTGATTCCCTTCGACACATTAATCATTGACGAAGGGCAGGATATCATAAGACCGGAATATCTAGATGTGTTTGATGCAATGCTTAAAGGTGGATTAGCTGGCGGTAAATGGCAGATTTTCTGTGATTTTGAAAGGCAGGCTATATATTCCGAATATTCTGCCAGTGAAATGCTCGGGATGCTAGAATCGCGTGCTAATTTCACCAAATTTCGGTTGACTATTAATTGTCGTAACACCAGACCTATCGGTGAAGAAATAAATATGCTTTCAGGGTTTAGGTCCCCAGTTTTTTTGCCTGGAAAAGTGGAGGGAATCCCCGTTGAATATTACTTTTACAGGGACTCCGAAGATGAAGTTAAACAGCTTGAAACTGTACTAGTGAAACTTCGGCGGCAAAAGATACCTGCAGGTAATGTCACTCTCTTATCACCATTCAGACTGGAAAACTCCTGTGTGACAAATATTAATAAAGCAGATTTCCAAATACGCAGTCTTAATGAACAAATCAGCTTCCCGATGTCTAATATGATCACTTATTCTACTATTCATGGTTTCAAGGGGCTGGAAAATTCCTATATTATCCTGACGGATATAAACAGAATAAATGATGATGAATTCAAATCTCTTCTATACGTTGGTATGTCCCGAGCAAAAGTAGGATTAATTGTTCTAGTGGACGAACAAGCCAGAAGAGACTACAATGAGTTACTGAGAAAAAGCTTAAAGAGTGGGCAGGAAATATGAGGGATCAGTTATTCGACTTCCTTAAGAAAGAGTTGATTGGGCCAGATCCGGTTTCACCGTTTGTTCAGGAAAATGGAGAGGAAATCCTTACTAACGAACCTCCAAGACTAAGATACGGGGCAGGCATTCTTTTCCCTCAGACGTCTACATCCCAGGATATAGATATTACCGATGGGAAAGAAAACTCTTTACTCCATGAATCAGTAGAACCAGTACAGAATGAACCCCCCTTGGCAGAAATAGAAGGGGAGAACCGGTCTCTTGGCGATGTCGATGATACAACTGACGCTAACGACGATATTATAAATCTGGCCAACGCCTATCTTCCCTCAGTAATGGGTTTCAGCTGCTATTTGAAAATGCCAGAAGAAGGTCTGTTGGTCAGTATTAGAGCGGGGCGCTATATACAAAAAGACTTTGTTACTGAAAAAGAGAATAGTAAGGTGGTCAAACCAGCCTATTTTAGAGAGTCTCTTGATACCATAATACATATCACTGCAAAAGGTTTACCAAGCGTCAATGGTCGATCACGGAATTATGAGATTACCAAAAATAATCAGGCTACTGGCCTTGCTCTGAATATCACAAACCGGACAGCTGGGAGTGATGAGGATGCTCAACGTCAACTTTATACATTCGCGCTTATCAACAACCTGAAATCGTCAAAGGGGCATATTGACAATGATAGTTGCTTTTTCCAGGTAGAATTCAGTGTTAAAGCAAAGGGGGAAATAGCCTGTTTTTCACCTTATCCAGAAAAAATACGTTCGCTAAATATCGATGATGAGAAATCAACACAACTCCTCTACAGAAACCATAGAACTTACGCAGTCGGTCATGGATGCGCTCCCTTCTGGGATGAAAATGGTCAAGGCAACGCATTTGAAATAAGTGCAAACGTGTTGCCATTGTATGAAATGAAGCCCATTATTCCTGTGCGATTCTCTGATTTACAGTTAAAAATGTATGACATGAGCGATAAGGGCGATCAAAGTCAATTAACATCAAGGCTTATTCTTCTTTGCGATAGATACGAGGACTGGACTAACAAACAATCAAAGTTTGCCCAATCTGAGCTTACGGGAGAATACAGGCAAACCGCTGAACGTCATATTCAAAATTGTAAAAATTGCCTTATGCGTATGCGCGATGGGATTAAATTGATAGAAAGTGATGCAGATATCAGGCGAGCCTTTGGTTTAATGAATCGCTCTATGCTTACTCAGCAAATACATTACGGATTGAAACTTCGAGAATGGCGGGCTGGCACTGATGGTGTTCCCATAATTGCACCAATAAAAGAACCAGATATTGAAGCTCCGGAAACTTGGCCAGATTGGTCAGAAGCAGAGAAAAGAAATATCAGACTTGGTACCTGGTATCCATTTCAGATTGCCTTTATTCTTATGAATCTCAGGTCGATCGCCAGACCCGAGGCAGAAGAAAGGAAAATGGTAGATCTTATCTGGTTTCCTACTGGCGGGGGGAAAACTGAGGCGTATCTAGGCTTGGCCGCTTTCACGATATTCTTCCGACGATTAAAAAACAGTGATGATTCCGGGACAACTGTACTGATGCGCTATACACTCAGACTTCTTACCGCGCAGCAATATCAGCGAGCTGCTTCATTAATTTGTGCATGTGAACTAATTCGTAGCGAACATGAGACAGAATTGGGTAAAGGTAGGATAACTATTGGTCTATGGGTAGGAGCAGGCTTGACGTCTAACAGTAGATCTGATGCTATAAAAGCTTTGGATAAATTGAGTCGTGGTGAAAGTAAAGACAACCCCTTCATCATGCTGAAATGTCCTTGGTGTGGCGCTAAAATGGGTCCCATACATGCTGGTAGATTGAGAATAATGGGTTATAGAAAAACAAGACAACCTTCTACTGTTATTTTTCAATGCTCCAATACTGCTTGTGCTTTTTCGAAAGATGATTTTAGCCTTCCTATGCAGGTCATTGACGAGGACATATACGAATGTCCTGATTCGATTATTATCGGAACCGTCGATAAATTCGCAATGTTACCATGGCGGCCAGAAGCCAGGTCCCTTTTTGGTTTCCGAAAAGATACGAGAGTAACTCCACCAGAATTAATTATCCAGGATGAACTTCATTTGATATCTGGACCACTGGGATCTATGGCTGGACATTATGAGACTTTTATATATGAGTTGTGTAAAAACAAGATACAGTCAGACAACAATACTGGACCGAAAATAATAGCATCTACAGCAACTATTACGCGAGCAGCAGATCAGATACACGCATTGTACGGTTGTGGAACAGAAAATGTGTCTCTTTTTCCGGCGCAATGTATAGATGCTGGAGATTCCTTCTTTGCTCAGATTGATAACGAATCTGAAGGCAGAATATTTGCTGGAGTTCATGCATCTGGGTTACCTTCTCATACCACCGCACAGGTTCGCGTTTTGGCAGCTCTGCTTCAAGGCGTAAAATCGGCAATCGTAGGAGAGGAGAAAGAGAGGGATCCTTACTGGACTAACGTGGTCTATTTCAATAGCCTTCGAGAGCTCGGACATGCAGCGACACTTATACAGGCTGACATTCGAGAATATTTGAATGCAGTATGGGTAAGAAAAGGAATCCGTAAAGAAGATAAGGTTGATAACCGGAGATTCATT
>CAYVFQ010000080.1:0-3925 GCA_964451045.1 uncultured archaeon | reverse complement strand
TAATATAACAAGTAGTTTATATCTAATAGGAGTACTCCCCTTTTTTGATTTTTTTTCCTCGAAATTCTTCTGCAGACCAAGGGGCAAAAGCCCCGCAGCAGGAACATGGTGTTATACGATGTTTGAGCCATCTCTGAATTACTTACAATAGTTTTGTACTGCCCATGTCACAACATCACTTTCAAGCAATATTCTCCTACCATCTCGGGTAATTTCAACTTCATATGGCTTTTTTGTATGTTTTAGCAATGTCCAGTTTTTATACTTTGATTTAAATTTATCAATTAAATTTTCTGTCTCAAATAATAGCTCATACATTGGGTCGAGGGCCTCTCCAGTCTCAATTACTGTTTCTTTGACCCCAGTACTAATAAGGATACAGTTTATTCCCCCATGCTTCGTGCCGGCAATCATACTATCTATAACTTGATTGAAAGTCATCTTGGAATCTAAATGCTCAATTGACGAAACGGAAAATATAAAATCAAAAAACTCATTGGATATTGAGTAATTAGCGATATCCGATAGTACACTGTCAATTTTGCTTGTTACTCCATACTGTTCAGCATATTTATGAAGATTCGATATGGCAGATTCTAGTATATCTACACAAACAACTTTACCTTCTTTTTCTTTTATTCTTTGTGCGATGGGAATACTATTCCTACCTACGCCACAGCCTAAATCTAAAACATTTATTTCAGATTTATTCTCAAGAATATCAAGCAGATCCATAATTGTCTTTACAGGTTTTTGTAACCAAGAACCAGGTTCAAAGAGTTTAAGGTTTTTATAGCATTGGTCATGATATTCCTTTTCTTTTTGTCTTATTGTAAGGAGACGATCCATGTTTTCCATGTTTTCAACTCTCTTTCAAAGGTTTGCTCAAATATCGTATAACGTTTGGTGTTCCTGACGTCGATTTTCCTTAGATATGCTTATCTTAGTAAAAACGATGTGTCTGCTGAATAAGCTTCTTCGTAAATGCTTCTGCAGACCAAGGATCGCTTGCGATCCGCAGCAGGAACATGGTGTTATCTGATTCCAGCTCTTCTCTGAAATGACTAAAAAGTTCTTGATTCTTACTCTTTACTAATACTGTTTTTATAGATCCTCTCTGTCCAGTGCCAAGTCCATAAGCCAAAAAATATACCACCGATTGAAAAAATAACAATAGAAGATAAAAGAGACTTGAAAAATGCCTGATTCAATATAATAGAACTATTCTCAAGATATGAACTGATAAATGTAAATAAAATTGCTGTTGGGATACCCCACCCAATTATTCCATTATAAAATATATAGTTCTTCTTTCCTTTTACTCTTGTTCTTTCCCACTTATTTCTTTGAGTTTCTTTCATTCTGTAATAACCCCCTTTAAAAACTGATTCTGAATAATTTTGTTAAACATATGGTTTTGAAGTTTAAAATCGATTTGTATAAAAATGTTTTTCAGCCGGTTTCAGATAACGTTCTTGCATTCACGACGTCCCACTGGCTTAAGTGAGCGACAGCGAACGGGCCAACGGACTTAGCCAGTGCGGATGTGTCCCGGCAATTGCTTCTTCGCTCCTACTTCCGGGACCAAGGGGCGTCAGCCCCGATGCGTGAATGTGGTGTTATCTGAAGTAATCGACTTCTTTGAAATACCCACATCTGTTTTTTATATTCATCTTTGCACTTTATATAGTACATATTTCCCTGTCCACATTTGACTTGCTACAACCTTAGTCGTGTTTAAACTATCTTGAAATATGTAGCCAGATCCAAGTTGTTCTTTGAAAATCCATTCTCTTTCTTTCAATGTTTTTATTAATGCTTTACTCCCATCAGATTGATTGCCCTTATAGCCATACCAGCTATATAGATCATTATCTCTAAGCTTGATCAACTCTTGATTTTTATCATTTAGAAGTTTTATCGCCTCTCGCTTTGAGATTCCTTCAAACGGCAGTGGAGGATAGTAACTCTTACTGAAAAATAAGACACTCATTATTACCACTGCTAAGAAGGCAATTGAAAGAATAATTTTAATTTTGGTTTTCATGTTTTTCACCTTTCGATTATTTCAGATAACGTTTTTCGAATTCCTGACGTCCCACCACCCTAAGGCCGAAGGCCGGCTGCGACGCAGTTGGGTGGTGCGGATGTGTCGCCTGATTCCGCTTCTTTGCTTACTGAGTTCGCTTCTTCTATTGAATTGGCTTCCCTTACTTCTGGCGACCAAGGGCCGATCGCTTCTCTGTATTGACCTCCCGGCCCGCTGCAGGAATGCGATGTGATGGATCGGCCCTGCTTCTTCGAATAAAGACAGGACGTCGACCCTAAAGAACTTATATTTTAAATCCTTCCTTCAACTATCGTTCTCCTTTAGCTCAATGGTTGAGTTGACAAATTCTATTTTGGATGGCGGTCGAATGCTTATACTGTACTCTTATAGTTTTCTTGCTTTGACTACAAAAGTTACAGGAAGCATCTTTGCTTTTTTTGCAAAATCGTTGTTATCGTTCCACGATCGAATAATTTCATCATCAGATTGCTCAATCATTTGCTCAATTACAAATCCCGCTTTTGCCAACGCATTCACATAAGTTGATAGTTTACGGTCTGATAATGTTAGCGTACCTTCATCAAGAGATACTGAATACCAAGATTCATCGAAATAACATTTTTTAAAAGCAAGCATATTATTTTCTGCAGCAACACATTTGTGTATAGGGTGAGACCAACTGAAAATAAATACTCCGTCTTTTTTAAGGTAAGAAGCGATCCGGCAAAAAGTACCCTCAAGGTCGGTGGTCCAGCCTATGGCATAAATCGAATAAATAAAGTCAAAATAATCCACTGGTATGCCACATTCTTCTTCCATGGGAGAACAGATCAATGTTGCTGAAAGACCGCACGCCGTCAAATGTTGCCTTGTCTTTTCGATTTGGTTTTCTGATATATCCATACCCCATAGTTCAGATGCTTTGCGTTCCCCCTGATATTGCAAGGAGTGACCGGTTCCACAGCCTATCTCCAGCATCTTTTTTCCTGAGACATCGCCAAAAAGTTGGCATTTTTCTTCCGAGACAAATGCGCCATAGAGAGGAAGCACGGTTGCTCCTAAGATGTCATTTCCTTTTGTGTCCCAAAAGATGCTGTTTGTTTTATGAATAGAATTCTTATCCATGTCGACCGAAATGGCGCTGCCAACCTCCCCAGCGCCTATAATGTTTGTTCTATAAACAGATTTTTTATCCAAACCAGAGCCCTCCCCAAATATAAATATTCCAACCCATCTGCTTTATTTTACTTGATTATCAACAATCATTGTTTGACCCTCCATTATTAGTGCAAAAACAAACAGAGGTGCTATTGAACTATCCTGCTTCGTTAGCTGAAAATAATAAAGTAATTGTTTCTTATTACTTCAAGTCCCATGGACGGGACGGATGATCTGCTTTCAAAATGTGTTCTTTGGGCCGATCTTTCGTATAACGGTTCCGTGTTCACGACGTCCCACCACCCTAAAGGAACGAAGTGACTGGCCGCGATGCGGTTGGGTGGTGCGGATGTGTCCCGGTAATCGCTTCCTCGATTTATCTTCCGGGACCAAGGGGGCTTGTCCCCCGATGCGTGAACACATTGTCATACGAGCCGGAAGGAGGCGAAATCGGACCTCCAATAATGCCAAAAGCCTTATTCATCAAGGGTTTTACGGGTGGAAGATGTTTTCCAATGAGGTTCTAATAACTCGGTTTTTCTTCAAAGATATGCGAAGTCGTATACCGAGTTGTTATACGAACCTCCCTCGACTAACTCGCATTTTCTGCTTAACCTCGCATAACTCCCAAAGGAGGAAACGAAGTGTCAACAAAACAGAGTTTGGTCTTATGTCAAGAATTCGGACAAGTTAAAAGTAGAAATTTCTTAGTTTAAC
>CAYVFQ010000079.1:0-3939 GCA_964451045.1 uncultured archaeon | reverse complement strand
TACAATCCAACTTCAGATGAAAGTCGAATGGGTAAGGTATACGGCAATTCCAGTAGAACTTTGGGGCCGAGCAGCTGGTATTTCATGGGACAAAGAAGAAAAAGAAGACTATGATGCCTTCATTAGGAGAGTTATAAAAATGGGGCATGAGTCGGTAATTGAACATGCTAGCTTCACTTTTCGAGTTGAAGGTATCAGTAGAGCTCTTAGCCATCAGTGGGTTAGGCACAGAATCTGCTCTTTCACACAAAGGAGCCAAAGGAGAGTCAGCGAAACCGAGGCAAATTACATACTGCCATCATTAAACTATATCCAAGACAGGAAAAAACGACAAAATTTGAAGATTATGATGTCAACTTCTATAGAAAATATATTCACAACGTACCAGCAACTTCGTAATGGGGGAGTAAAGGAGGAGGATGCTAGATTCGTACTCCCCAATGCGACGGAAACGAAGATGTATTGGACCGCAAACGCTAGGGAACTGAGACACTTTTTCAAGCTCCGACTGCATAAGGAAGCACAATGGGAAATCCGAGAAATGGCACAGCGAATGTACGATTTGGTACTTCCAATCGCTCCGGGTATATTCGAGGATCTAAAAAACCTTCGAGAAACGGGTGAGTTAGGATAATAAAAGGTCATTCGATATGCTTATCATCTCTGAACCTACAATATATGAATCTTGGAGATCCATTTTGAAAGCGGTTCTTGAGAAAGGGAGATTAGTAGAAGATGAAAAAGATCCCCCAAATAAAACCCGAGAAGTTATAAATCTATTTACTACTATAGAAAATCCCTTGGATGAACGAGATTTTGATAAATTTCCACTCACAAAGAAACAAATGGATAAATTCGCGGACTCACTGTTGATTGAGAGCGAATCAAAAAAATCTGGGTTTATACCGGGAAAAAGATTATATAATTTTTCTGGAATAAATCAATTAGAGACTGTGCGCGAGAAGCTCAAAAAAATCCCTAATACAAGGAGAGCATCGGTTATTTTATGCGATCCGTCTAGAGATTGGAACACTAAGAGACCACCATCTCTACTTCTAATTGATTTTAAGTTAAGAGAGGGTAAATTACACTTAACCGCAGTGATACGATCAAATGATATGTATAGAACATGGCCAGCAAATGCATATAGCTTAGCAAAACTTCTTAAAACTACATGCGAAGAAATGGTAGAAATATCCGTTGCCGTTGGAACTCTCAATATTCTCTCCACTAGTGCTCACATATACGAAGAGGATGTGGAAGAAGCTTCTAAGTTCGCTATTTAATTCTATTGCACAGTGATTCGATTGCGGTTTTATTAACCGTTCCCAAGTCTGCTTCATCGCTAATAGCTATTAATGCGGCGTTCAATATCACAGAAGATTTTTCTGAAGTCGTGGAACCTTTCTTTAAATCTATAGATGCATTGATACTTTCAGAATAGTCTCTACGGGTGAAGATTGTTCTTGGAATACTATTTTTCTCCAAGTGATGATTCACGAACTCAAATATCGCTTCCAAATACTTTTCATTCTTGTTGAGTTCCTCCAACACGTCTTGGGAAAAAGAATCCCTCCAATTAGAGTAAGAAGAAACTATATCCAATATACCAATCGAATCAAGTGTTTTTTCTATGAGATATAAACGAAAACTCAGAGGAGGATGTTGTTCCTCCCAGTTCACTTTTCCTACATTGATATTGAGGATCTCAGAGACCGACTTAAGAAACACAGGGCCAAGTACTTTCGCGCCTACAATATCCGCTATCATCTCCCCTACCCAATTTTCGTTTGCACCAAGCCTTACATGGTTCTCGATTGCACGCATATGTGTCATTAATCCCGGCAGATAGTTCATCATTTCTTTTACTATTTTTTTGGATTCCTCCTCTATTTTTAAAAGTTCGACTCTCATAGGACTCAAATAAAATCGTCTCACGAATGAGATTACCATATCCTCATTTGTTCGAAGATAACGATAGAAGTCATGCTCAATTCTTTTTGCTTCTGGAGAATCGGGATCAGTTCCTATCAACTCTACAAGAAAAACTTCATCCATTCCTAAACGTCTCGAAAATTCATCTCGAATGTGTGATGTGATACGAATTAGCAACTGCAGAGAAATCGATAACCGTGCTAAAACTACATGTGCAATTTCATGCGCAACCACCCCTAAACGAACAGGGTTTTCTAAATCCGATCTAGGAATATATATTTTATTGACGGGAAATTCTGCACAGTAGTTTTGTCCCGAGTAAACAGAAATCACTGGAACCCAGGGGAGGCCAATGTCATTCATGATGTCTGTAGTCAGTGCGTCAGTAGCTTTAAGATAACGGCTTGTACTCTGATCTTTTCTTTGATGTAAAGCTTGATCAATGTCATTAAGGAAGCGTTCTCGCAGAGTTGTGTAATAATCACAAAAATTACTTATTACTGCACAATATTCTTTATCCAATGGTCTCTCCAATCTTACATGTTCTATTATTTCTTCCTTCTCCTTACTCGCAATATCCCTCAGATTATTCAAGCCAATAATATTATCTGAGATTACTTGTTCTAGATAGGAAGATTGGTACTCCATACTTTCAAGAAGATTCCTAAGGGAACTGTATCTCTCTTTGAAATTTTCACTTTTATTGAGGGCATTCTCTAACTTTTCTAAGAATAGCATGGGGCCAAGTCCAGCCTAGTACATCCTTGTTCTTAATAGTTCAAAGTCTTTTTGCTGTTCCTTAATCAGGGGTTTGCTAAACCTCTTTATAGTGTCAGACATGTAAACGAGATCTTCTTTATTGATTTCGAAGTATTTTTCTTCTTCGACCTTTTCTAGAATCCTTTTTTGGCGTTCTCTTTCCTTGTCACTAAAAAATCCAGCGAAGAGGTGGTAGAACCTTCTAAGATACGGTACTCGCCTTTTTATCATGCTTGCATGAAATTCGTCGGGAAAAGAATCCTGGTATTGTTTTATCAAATTGATAGTTCGCCCTGCTTGTATCGTGATAAAAAGGGTGTCATTTGTTTCCTCGAGTCCGAATAGACGCGACCAACCCCTTTCGGCTATCATTTTTATCTCACCCCATATTCTCATGTTCAAATATAAAGACTGTAGATAAAAACATTATCAACATTATTAATGTTGTTAACATAGTTAACATTATTAATGATAATAACGCTTAAGAAATTAAGTATCCTATTAAAAACCATGGAAAAAGTGAAAATTGATGACTTAGCCAGCAAATTAGTCAGAAAATACAAAAAAAGGCCTCGTAGTAGGGACATCTTAAGATTTCTTCTCAACTTTGAGAGGGGCGTGGCCCAAAAGCAAATCTCTGATAAAACAGGGGCACATAAAGTTGTGGTTTCTAAACAGCTCCGTGAATTTGAAACCGACCAATTGGTTAAATCTAATTACCAAAATCGAAAAGATCGGAGAAAGAAGTTTTATTTTTTGACTGAATTGGGAAGGAAAATAAGTATATGGATGCTCCAGGGGGAGAAGCAAGAATAGAAATTCAGATGATGAATTAACATCACCCATTTCGTGGGTTGCAGACGGGTAACCTTGGGTTAATTCCTTTTACCAACTATTTTTTGGCTGATCGATCCTCTTATTTTGCGAGCGACCAAGGCGCAATTTTTTGGGTCAATCCATAGGTAGAAATGAATACCAAGGGAACAACCAAAAACAAAAGTAGGAAGCTACCCAAGGTCTGGTAAACGTTCTCTGCAATCAAGGCAGTTATGATGGTTGCAGTAGCCAAGTAGAAATTTCTCTCTGTAAACTTCCTATCTCCCGGTATATCGTTATTCTTAACGAGGCTTGACGCTACTTGCAAGGTGATAAAGACGTTGAGATTCAGTACGGCGATTGTAATTCCTACCCAGTAAAAAATCAATAAGGCTGCAAATCTAATTGGCTCTGTTCCTGGCCCAAGGA
>CAYVFQ010000078.1:0-3965 GCA_964451045.1 uncultured archaeon | reverse complement strand
GGGTAACAAAGAGCTACATGCTGGCCTATGGGCAGCACCTCATCCCCACGCTTGAGAGGTTCAATGGGTTTATTAATCGGGGAGGTGAATATTGATTATGGATATCTTCATGCTTCAGGCATACGGTGTAGTTATAGTACTTATATGCATTGCATTTTATCTCGGATTTCGGTCTTCCAAAAAGCCCAAGAAGGTTTAATGCCTCATTCTTTTCTTTGTCAGCCGCCAAATCATTATGGCGAAACACATCGTGAATCCGAGGGCGAAGCTCCAGAACATCCACAGGGCGAACTGCAGCGAGTCCATGATGTTATTTGAAAATGAGGTTCTGTCGCAGAGTCGGTTGATATCGATTTTAGTGGTTTGACTGTCGCATTTAGGTTGATTTGTGGCTTATAAATTGCCTATTCAAGATTTCTCATGCCTGATGGGAAAGAGCCAACTCATTTTGAAAAGATGGCTGGTGTATTAGCTGCTATCGGAATATTTTTCTTTATTCTAATATACGCTTTGATATGGCTGGAAGGACAAATCGGATTTCCAACTATCGTTGAATGGATATTTTTTATAGTCTATGCTTACTACTTTTACAAAATATTCATAGAAAACAAAACGCCAAAACACAAAGATTGGCCTTATCTCATGATAATTTTGTTCGTCATAGAAGCTGTTTTATTGACAATAGGTTTCATCGCTGGTCTAATGATTGGTTTGAATGGAGGGACTCTTGCAGATAATACAAACATACCATATATAGAATATCCAGATTCAACATTAACACCTACAATATCTCCGCCAATATATGACAAAATAATTGTAGTGAATAACACCATGACCTTAAATTTCTCTTTCTATGATGCACCTTTAGACGGCGAGGTTTACTTAGATAATGTGTCTTTAGGAAACACAAATAGTGGTATCTTAGCAATCAGCAAGAATTTACTGACAGCACCAACTTCTAACCCTCAGGAACTATGCATATATTTCTACATCACAACAGATGAACTATACAATGCTTGCTGGGACATATCTGAGGAAGACAGACAATATGACATACTTAGCCTCCCAGCTTTTTGAAGTATTATAGAAGTACATCATGCGGTTGGCGGAATAAGCTTGGACAGATAGTTTTATACTCTAAAAACAGGATAACAAATCATATATATTTCATGTTGTTTGAATCTTTTTTTCAGTTTATTTTTGTAATCTTTTAAGAAATCTTGATTTTCTTCCGTATTCTCCATTTCAATTTCAAAGAGTTTAGATTTATCAAAGTATCTCGTAGCTGTGTTGCTATCTATCCAACCACCATCTATAGAAAAAGGACTTATTGAAAATCCACCAAACTTTTTTAGTAGTTCTTCTCTTGTTCTATTAAACTTGAACGGTTCTATCTCAGTTCCATTATTGTATTTTAAGGGCAACAAAAATCTAACAGCCATCCTTTCCGAAAGGAGCATTTAATCACAATACAAGTGGTTTGAATTTTACTTTTTCTTTCTTTAGAATATTAAGACAATATTTAGGAACAACAAATTCATCGTTCTTAAGACAACGTGCTGGGCCGTTTTGTAATAGAATATAAAATCCTCTGTTGGTATCTTTTTTGTTAATTTTTATTTTGGCAATTTGTTCTGTCATGATACCTAATTATATTAAGTGTATTAAGCCTTTATATGTTGCAGGCATGTAATAGTAATCATGGATTGGTATTTGTTTCAAGCTCAGATAGCTTTCATAATTATTTGCGCTATAGCAGCTTACTTTGGGTTCAAATCGAGTAGAAAGGAGAAGAAAAACCCAAAGCAAAGTTGGGCTGAGTTCATTTTAGTTGGTAATCCGAAGAAGAAAGAAAAACAGAATAAGAAGTGATAAAATGAAGTTACAAAAACAACTATCTCGTAAAGTTGATGGCAAAGTTTATGATAAATGGGTTGTGGTTTTGCCACCCGAAGATGTTAAGAAGATTGGCTGGAAGGCTGGTCAGGAGATTGAGGCTTCTGTGAAAGGGGATTCTGTTGTTCTGAAACCGAAGAAGGATTAAGCTTATCCCTTATTCTCCCTAATGTTTCAGCAAATTCTTCAGCTATGAGCATAGTGCCTTCAAAATCTGGAATCATTAAATCATTCTTCTTTTCTGTTATTGGAAATTTAGATGATACTTCATTTTCTTCTACACTTCCATTAGTTATATCTGGTATAAAGAACAGCTGATACCCATTTCCAACAGAATTGTCCAAATCCAATATTTCAATATATTTTATTATCATACAAGCAATCTTTGAGAATTCTTCCATTGTCATTTCTGGTTTCCATAAATTATCTAACCAAGCTGAACCATATGGTTCTCCATGACCTATTGCTATACATTCTTTTACAGGTTCATGCGCACCGCTTGATGTATCTATATTATATAACTTAGCTTCAAAACCGTCTCTTATTGCTATTAGAACTTCAAGATCACCAACTCTACCAGCATAACGTTGATGTAATTCTAATCCTATATCCTCTGCGGCACGTAAAAAATCTCTTGTGCTGGAAATATGACCAAGATTAACCATTCCAACAAGGCTTTCAATTAATGTGTTACTGATACCTGTAGCACCAGCGGCACCTATTACAACATTTCGCAGAGGTTTGAATAGTTTGTCGCCCGTTTTAATAACTGTACCACGTGATACCCTTCTGTCAGAAACTAAAACAACTCCATCTTTACATCTCGCACCTATGATGTATGTCATATCTTTTCGCCTATTTCGGTGCCTATTCCAATACTTAATAATATTACTTATATGCTTTTCCTTTCTCTCAATTATTTTCTTTCTTGAATCAACCGACATGCGACACCTCTCTTATCAACCGATTTTGCGACGACACCGAAAATGAAAGAATTAAAAAGTAATCATTGTGGGTGACAGAGTCGAACTGCCTGTCTCTGGATTATGAGCCCAGAATGTTGCCGTTACACCAACCCACAGATATAGCGGCAAATAGGCGTTCCGACTTTACCGCTTCTTCTTTCTGCGCTTCTTTCCCATAGCGTAACCTCCCCTGCCGCAAGGCATGAACATTCACCCGCCTTATCCCGTTATGAAAGAGAATGGTCTCTGCTTCTTCTTGCGCTGCTGAGCTGGGTTGAGAAGGCTTGAGCCGCCGCCAGAACCCATGTCCCACCACGGAGCATTCTGACTTGGCGCTGGCGAGAAAGGGGACGTTGGCTGTTGAGGTTGCTCATAGACCATCCTGACGCGCTGTTTTGGTCTCTTTATTCTTTTCACCTTTGCCTTCTTTATCACCTTGTAACCCTTCGGCAACACCTGCATCCCAAGGGCGCCAGTCCCGAAAGGGCCGACTACCCTGCGCGCGAACCTCTGCTTGCTCACGGCTATGGCCTGCCTTTGCTGGAGGCTGGCTTTTTTCTCAAGCTTCTTCACCTTGGATTTAAACCTGCGCTCTGAGTTCTCGGCAGCCCTCGCTCTTGCCTTGGCTATCCTCTCCCTGATTTCTTTCAATCCCATGTTTTACCTCCTTTTCCTTGTCGGACGTATCCCGATGTGATGAGTATCGTCATACTCCCCTTTTCTTAATCATCCTGAATGCCCTCGACAAGTTACGCATGTCGCTGGGCATGGTCGGTAGGCTGAAGCTGCGGCTTCCTTCGCGAATCTCTATGCTTGCTGGATTCGGCAATATGATTGCCTTTCCGTCGCTCAAAGTTATGATTGCTTTGCCCATTCAATCCCTCCTGTTCTGAGTCCTGCCTCAGGCCTTGATTTTCTTCGTCAGCTTCTTGTCAATGTTCGTGTCCTGAAGCTTGTAACTCCTCGGAATCTTTATCGGTTTCGTGAATCCTGCCATAACGGACCTCCTTAATCCTTGAATAATTTCCACATCATAATCGTCATGTGTGCTCCCAATATCAGAAGGAACACTATCAGCATATCTGGCATAGCCCATGATACAAG
>CAYVFQ010000077.1:0-3967 GCA_964451045.1 uncultured archaeon | reverse complement strand
GATTTGATCTTCGTAAGCATCAAACTTTCTCCCGTAAATCACCTTCGATCCAAATCAATATCAATGCGCTAAGAATAGCATTACGCAATGGATTCGCATTTACGCGCAAAGGTAATGATGAGATTGCCATAGCTTTTAGACCTGATCACATTCTATCGTATGCTATGAATGTTGATTCCTTACACCAACTCGGTACGGACGCTATTACTTCTGAGCTTCTGGCCAGGGCATCCAGATTCGAGCCAATAGCTCAAGAGGAAATAGCAGTACTTCCAAAGGAACGGCAACGGATAGTTGCAACAGTTTCGCGTCTTGCTCGTGATAACGATTTTCGACGTAAAGTAGTCGTCGCATACGATCGAAAATGTGCTGTTACAGGACTTCAACTGGGTCTGGTTGATGCAGCACATATTCTTCCTGTTGGAGCTGATGGAAGCTCCGATGATGTCAAAAATGGATTGTGTTTATCTCCCACTTACCATCGTGCATACGATCGAGGTCTTATTCATCTGACTGAGAGCTTTCAAATGAGAATTAACACACGCAAGGAACGTGAGCTTGTTAAGTTGCGACTTCACGGTGGTTTAGACTATTTCAAGTCATTTCTTGGTCATCCTATCCTTTTACCTGCAGATCGTAAACAATGGCCTTCTGTTGATCTCATTCGGAAGGCTAATTCATTCAGAGAGATATAAATGTTTAGCAGGTGAGCCCAGCATATTCTATCAAGCTTATAGATATGTCTAATTATTGAAATATAGTGTTCCTGATCCTGTGGATATTTACAACCAACTGCAAATAGAAAAGCGGGCGAAAAACACTTGCCTTAAGTAGAAACTATGAAATCCTCAATAAAGAATAGAATATTCCAAATAATAGCAGCTCTTATCACTCTTATTGTTATCTTAATTTTATATGCATCTATCAAATACATTGTGACTTTGATTCTTTCGCTTGATAAGGAATTGATTGCAGCAATTATAGCAGCTTCAGGAACGGTTTTCGCTTCTGTTGCTGCAATAATCCTCAATCAGAATCGTACAAAAAGAAGGGAAATAGAAGAAGCTCAACGACCAAATAAAATTGCGGCTTATCAAAAATTCATGAAAACAATGGTTGTAATTTTGAAGAAAGGAAAAGACCACGAAGATCTTATTAAGGATGGTGTCTTAACTAAAGACCTTGAAGATATGTTTCTTTCATTTCAAAGTGATATGATTGTTTGGGCTTCGCCCTCCGTCATTAAAACATATGAGATGTTTAAGAATAACACACAAGATACAAGTATTCTGCTTTACCTTGATGATATATTACGCGAAATAAGAAGCGACTTAGGTCATAAAAACAAAGGACTAAAGAGGGGAGATTTGATAAAGCTATTTCTTCGAGATTCAAAAGAACTCGATAAACTGATAAATAGCTAGTTTATATCGCACGCCACATGTAGCTAGCATTAATATAGGTTTTTAACTCACACTCTATACAACACTTTTAGGAAGCAAGGAATTAAATCTAATGTTCACACCATTAACAGTACAAAGAAGATGAGTGTAGGCAGTAGGGTAAAAGGCCAATACCGAAGTACCAAGAGTCGAAGATGCCTAAAATAGACATCGAAAAACAAGTCATCGTTCTATTCGATGAACATGGTACACCAACATTTAGACCAGATAGAGAGACAGATTGTTTTTTGGGTGTAACAGTCACTTACAATCTTACTAACGAAAAAGAAATATTTAATTCCTGCAGTAAACTATTCGGACTTTCCAATACAAAACCTCTTAAGAACAGGCATATTAAAAACGAGAGGGCTGAGCAAATAGCAAATCTTGCCATCAATCTACCAATTCAGATAGTTGTCAGATCAGTGAATTTAGACAACGAGGAATTCAAACAATCACTAACTATTTATGAGCAATGGGGCAATGAGCTACGCGAAAAATATAAACTTGCTGGAGAAAGAAACATAGCACAAATATTGTATTCTCAAATCCTCGTTGAAACTGTTTTCACGTCTATAATTAATTATTTGGAACGTCATATGTTCAATTCTATTATTTCAATATATGTGGATCATCATAGCTTCCCCAAAGATGTTATAGAGATTCTTTTGAAATATTGGGCTCAGAGAATCCAAACTGACTTGAACTCATTCTACAGGAAACAGGGGCCAAATATAAATGTTCGCACTACACCAATCTTGCTCATGAAGAATGATTCTTCAAGAAAGCGGTTTGTAGATGTAATCACGAGTGCAGTAAGCAGATATTTCTTTCACAAAAACAATTTAAGGTTTTCAAGAGTCCCGTTGAAGATTTTGTTAAAAAATAATACCAATCATCACCAAGATATCACACAAAAAACAATTGATTTCATAAAACAATTTATGGATTATTTTTCTAGAAATCCGCCTGTAAACAATTGGGGGCAATTGTCGAAGATTTTTTCTTAAGATTAATCCCATAATTTTTAATATTTTATCTTCCTGCCAATTCCTAAATCAATATCCCTTTATTGATGAAAAGGACAGATCCCTTATTTATGAAGAGTTAGATTTTAAATCTTGAATCTTGAGGAGATGAAAATATGAGTCAAGTACTTTTTGGTTTAGCTATTTTAAGCGCTATCTGGGGACTGATCTCGTCTATAGTGATCGTTTCTTTTCTATCCCAGAGGGGCACCAAAATCAACTGGCTTTTCATCAGAATCCTGGTGCTGAAATATGTCCACCAATATCATCAAATCACCAAACAAGAGCGTGGAAAGCCGGGTCCCTGGTTTTACTCATACATCGGATCGATGATTCTTGCCCTGATTTTTGTTATCCTGGGAGTCGTATTCAAGGGAATATGATTGGTCTTGGGCAGAATATTCGTATGAACGTATAAACGAATTCCCACCCTTATGAATCTCTAACGGGTCGCATAAATGCGGCCCCTACAAATACCTCTTACCCACTTTCTTATGACCGGGGCTGGGAGCCCTGGCTACGAACTCACCTTTTCCCTTCACTATAAGTATAATATTGACAAATCCTGCAAATTGGTATATTCTGCATGCGCTGAATTGATAAGTATATTCAAGGTGAACGGAGACGTTTACTCTTTGAACGGGAAACAAAACCCGATGAATCGGGCAACTACGCAACACCTATTGGAATGAGCGTTCAGATCAAGAAAAGAGACATAATAGAGCTGGAGATCGTTGATCTGGCTTTTGGCGGCACCAGCGTAGCTAAAGTGGACGGACTGGTGGTGCTGGTCCGGGGCGGAATCCCGGGGGACATAGTCAAAGCCGAGATCACCAAGAAGAAATCCAATTACGCCGAGGCCAAAGTCCTTCAGATCATCAGGGAATCGGAACTAAGAACCAAACCGATCTGCTCGCATTTTGGCTTTTGCGGAGGATGCTCCTGGCAAGATTTAAAATACGAAGAGCAGCTCAAGTTTAAGACTAAGCATGTCAAGGATAGCTTGACTCACATCGGGAACTTTTCCGATCCTCCGGTTCAGGATGCGCTGGGATGCGAAAAGACGTTTTATTATAGAAATAAAATGGAATATGCTTTTCTGCCAGACCTGGATAAACAGTTTCTTCTGGGACTTCATCCCCGGGGAAGATACGATCTGGTTTTCGATCTGAAGGAATGTTTCCTCCAGTCCGAAACAGCCAATCACATAGTCGATTTTGTCCGCCGGTATGCAAAAGAAAAAAGGTTACCTGCCTATGATCAAAAAAACCGATCCGGCCTTCTTAGATTTCTGGTGATAAAAGAAGGCAAGAATACCGGCATGACCATGGTCAATCTGGTTACCAACAGCGGAGATTTTCCGCAAGAGGAGGAATTTTGCAAAAAGCTTTTCTCGAATTTTCCGCAGGTAAAAAGCGTGGTGAGAAACATTAACTCGAAAATTGCCAATATCGCCGTTGGAGAAGAAGAGAAGCTTTTGGGCGGAGAGAGGACCAT
>CAYVFQ010000076.1:0-3971 GCA_964451045.1 uncultured archaeon | reverse complement strand
GCCAACACCATTGGCTCCAAATCGGTCGATGCCGACATATCCAGGAAAGTGATCTCTTTAAAAGAGGAGATAGAAAAATTAAGAGAACAGGTGCAGAACATCGAATGAATACAAAGGAAAATGGAAGAAAGCAGAAGAAAATAACAATCAAGGATGGATAACTTTTGTTGGTAATGGACACCTTGTCCTCTATCTATCCGTTACGGACAGGGTATCTGTGACGAACAGAAAAGAATATTATGGCAAAAGGAAATAAATATATATATACAACTACTATAACCTTAACTGGGTCTAATGATCGGGAAAATATTGGTCATAGAATAGCCTTTTTGACAAGTTTATTGAATAATGCAGAAGAGAAAAGAAATCATCTTGATGAATTAAGGCTAAAAAATATGAATTATGCGTTACTATCATTTGCTGGTCTTTTTGGGTTCCGTTTCACTTTATCCACCAGATTCAATTCAATTTATATATCTATTGCTCTTATTCTATTAATGATTATCTTCTGTTTACTCGACGGCAAATTGCATAGGGTTAGCCACGGTTGGAAATACTCTATAAGAATTTTTAGTGAGAAAATGAATGAAGTAATAAATTGCCCAACTAAGGACGTTACATTTCCAACATATAGCGCGGAAGGTGAAAAGGGTGCTAAATTATGGGGCAAACAGCGTGTAATATTTTATCTTTTGGTTCTTGGTGGAATTTCGTCATTTTTGTTTTTCAGGGTAACTCCATGATAAGAACATAAAAAAACTACTTCGTTGGTAATGGATATTTTATCTGTTACCATAAAACGTCACGAACGAGGCCGTGCATGACAAAGGAAATTGGTTTCTTTCAACTTTACCAAAAAAGAAACAGGGGATAAAAATATTATGAAGGCATATCTAATAGGTAACGGTTGTTCTATCCCTTACGGGTCTCCTTCGGGTTCAGAAATTTTCAAGAAGGCTCTGGAACTTTTCTATGATAGATGGAAAGTAGGCAATCTCGACAATTGTTATCATACTTTAAAGCGTGAAATTAGTGACATGCTTTCAACAATGGACGACCTAAGAGAGCACCTTGAATGGGGTGATGTGAATGATTTTCATAAAGGTATATATAGAGATAAATTTGAATATCTAAGGAGCCTTAACCACTATTCTCCTGAAAGTGCAACTTGTTATAATGAAATCAAAGACTACCTTTCAAAATATAGAATTTGGGAACTATTTCCGGAGATCATTTCGTGCTACCAAGATGGCAAATGCCATGGTTTTGGAAATTTGGAGAGAAAAAGAAAGCGGTTAGTTGAAGAGCCAGGTAATTTTTTTAACAAGGTTGCAGAATTTAGTTTAAAAACAATCTATTTTGCTATAAAAGATTCTAACTGTAATCCTGGTTACTATACGAATTTTGTAAAAGCGATCAGTAACTCTCTTGAAAATACACTCATCATTAATCTCAATTATGACAATTTATTTGAGAAAGTACTTAAAGATAATTTTAAGGGGATAGTGGAATTTGTATTTGGAGACAAAATTCGATGTTATCCTTCTTCCCAATTTGGAGAAAATACTGGGAAAAGAATATTTCTATTCAAACCTCACGGCTCTTTTGATTTTCTCTTCTGTGATGAATGCAAATCCATAACCATATCAGAAGATGTTCCCTTGAAGTATTCCCAGTATTCTACAGATAAGACGAAATGCGGAAATCCTGATTGTCTTTATTATCACAAAAGGAAGCTAAATAATTTCTTCATTCCTTACACTGATGTGAAGTTACCAATAAAGTATAAGGATATCTTAAACTCGATTATTAAAAAGATGAAGCAAGTTTTAGACAGCATAGATGAAATAACAGTGATTGGGTACTCTTTTTCTAAATATGACGGTGATCTCATTGACAAACACTTAAAATTCATTTTTAAGAATCGAAGAGTAATAGTAGTAGCTAAGGATATCTCAGAGAATAAGGAAATTTGCAGTCGTCTTAAACCCTTTTGTATAGAGGCAGTAAATTCAGAACTTAATGGTTTTGCTGACTTTATTCGGCACATGCCAAGTAACTTTTTTACTCGAGAGTGATGTAAGTTTGCTTGGTTTGTTTAAGAAAAGTATCAAAGAGAAAGTACATTGTTAGTAACGAATATATTATCCGTTACCATAAAGGGTCATTGATAAAGGCGTTAGGGACGAATGGAGACACATACGACCGCATTGACGGAGGTCGAAATGCCTAAAGGTGATTTTTTTATAAGCGGCTGGTCAACCCGAAGCGATATTTCTTTAGAAGTAGATTGCATAAACGGAGCAGGAGAGCCAGAATATCCCCGACTTATTATTCCTGTTGAATTTACTCTAAGACCAGCCGAAGATAATGGGAAAATTAAAGCATATTCACTTCTTTGGCTGAAAAGTAGTCTGCATATAGAAAATATCAAAATAGGAGAAGGTTTCTCCGAACCCATAGCAGAGTATAGTTGGCCAGACATTCGACCCCGTCGAATAATAATAGAAATTCCTTTAGACCTTTATAGATTGGAAAAAATCGAAGAACGAAGACGGGAGAATATCCAATTACGACTCTCAGGTTCAGCCCTTGTTGCTGAACATCCATCGGTCCCTCAAGCGATCCCTAATGAGCAGCAAGAATACAAAAGAGATGTAGCATGCTTTACTAAGGGTAATTTTGACATTACTTTCGACATTCCTCAATCTCATTGGGTGGAGAAAATACTGCCTGGTTTAGGTTATGGTAAAGTTAAACTGATTGAAATACCTATCCCGGAGAAGGTCATGCCCGATACATTCAAGAATGTTCAGGCAGAACTCGAACAAGCGCAAGACTATTTTATATATGGTGATTACGATAAGGTTGTTGAACACTGCCGCAATGCCATTGAACCTCTAAAGAATCTCCGTCCCCAGATAAAAATTTTGCTAACGAATTCAAAATACGAATGGGTGACGGAAGTTGGACAAGCGACTTATGACTGGATAGATAAAATTTACACGAAGACTAGAAATGTTAGTAGCATACCACATCATCTGCCATCAATCGGTCATTTTAGCAGGTTTGAAGCTCAAACGATTCTGATGGTAACAATAGCCTTACTTTCATACAGTGGGAAATTGTTAAATCAAAAAAAGAATAACGAATGAACGGAATATCTGTCAAACTAAACGGTTCTCATCGTTGGTGGACACTTTATTTATTACCCTTCTTGTCCCTGTGAGGAATGTTAGTGACGGCGTTATTTACTTTGAACTGTTCGAGTACAACAAATCAACCGATCAGAAAGGTATTAAGGTATTAAGGAAATAATGAATATCAAAAAGAGTCCAAGTCACAGAATGTATATCCAAGTCCTGCGCCGGATGTCTCCCGAGGAAAGATTGACTCAGGCATTTGAGCTGTCCGAATTCACCAGAGAGTTATTCTATCATGGATTACGCAAGCGATTTCCCGATCTCTCCGAGGAAGAGCTAAAGAAGCTGTTTTTGAAAAGACTGGACAAATGTCACAATCGGAATTATTAAAAAAAGTTATCCATGCTCTTGACCAGAGTGGAATCGATTATATGGTGACCGGATCCGTTGCATCCAGCTTGCAAGGTGAGCCGAGGTCTACACACGACATCGACCTGGTCGTTGCCATCCGCAAATCCGACTCCCGCCGGCTGGTTGATCTTTTTCCTCCCTCCGATTTTTATATAGATGAGCAGGCCATAATTGATGCCATTGATCATAAGAATGTATTCAATTTGATTGATGTGAAATCCGGCTATAAGGTCGATTTTTGGATTCTGACGGATGATCCTTTTGACCGCTCGAGATTTTCACGCAAGCAGGAAGAGCAGTTGAAAGGGCTGAACATTCAGGTATCCAGCCCTGAAGATACGATATTAGCCAAGTTGAGATGGACCAAACTGTCTGGAGGTAGTGAAAAGCAATTCACCGATGCGCTGAGGGTATACG
>CAYVFQ010000075.1:0-4047 GCA_964451045.1 uncultured archaeon | reverse complement strand
GACTTCGCGCCTTTGCGTGAGCTGATTTGGTTGCGGCCTTTAGGCCGCGCTGGGTAATCCGTGAAATCTGTGGTGAAAAAAAGTTCACAGTTTACAGTTGACAGTTTACGGCAAGAAAAATCTGCTTCGTGGAAATTCGTGCGAGTTCGTGGCAGAATATTTTCTGTGAATTTTGAGCTTTTTCGTGGCCATTTTATCGGTGACAAAGATGATTTACATCGTAATAATGTGACAGGTGAAACGGAAAAAACCACCCCGGCAAAGACGCGAAAGGCGTGTAAGTCGTTTGTTTTAATGTGGTTAGGCGATAAAATGGGCCTGCGGGCCAAAAAAGGCGGATAAGCCCGGAAAAACAAAGGCGATAGAATGTTCCAGGCAACATATCCTTCCGCATTCATGGCAGAACCTGGCCTAATGCTCTGCAAATACTGGTGTTGCCAGAGAATTGCCGGAGGGGTCTTATGCCGCGATATCGCGGACCAAAGGGGTTATGAAGAAACCATATAACCATTGTTCGACCACACCGCAGCAAAAATAGCACGTTATCGATGTGTTAATCGGAAATCGAATCAATAAATAACATGAGAGCCTAATTATGACAGAACGACCAGCCATCAATAGAGAAGTACTACGACAAGTATTCATCGAGGCTGGACACCGATGTGCAGTTTGTGGTACTCCCTTTCCACTGGAACGAGCTCACATCATTGCGTGGTGTAAATCCAAAGACAATTCAGCTGAAAATCTTATCTGTCTTTGTGCCAACTGTCACGAACGAGCAGATAAGGATTGGGATGAAGCGACCCTACGAAAATACAAAGAACGTCCTTGGATTCTACGTCAGAACCAATCGCACCTTAATCAGTCAATGAACACAACAACCAATGTGCAAATCACTGTCGATCTTGAATTAGATCAGTTCGACAATACAAAACAACGGTGGCTAAAATATGCTCTTGCAGCATTCCTTGAAACTATACCCGAATCAGTGAAGATAAAATCTATTGAAGATGGAAGTGTGAAAATAATTGTAGAACTCGACAGAGATGATGCGATACACCTTCAAGATGCGTTTGATTCAAAAGACTGCTTACTACAAGAAATGTTAGCACCTCTTCTTGTAACTAATGTTGAATCCATTGAAGATATAAACCCACTAGAAAACATAAATAAACGCTTTGATGTCTTTATATCTCACGCATCTGAAGATAAGGATATGATTGTCCGAGCACTGGCAGAGTCGTTACGTACAATGGGTCTTACAGTCTGGTACGACGAGTTTACTCTATCACTTGGCGACAGGCTTTTAGAATCCATCGATGCAGGAATCTCCAGTAGTCGCTATGGAATTGTTGTATTGAGTCCAAACTTCCTAGAGAAAAAATGGCCACAAGAAGAACTTGAAGGACTCTTTTCAAGAGAAACAAAAGGTGAAAAACTTATTTTGCCTGTTTGGCACAATATCACAATCGATCAGCTAATGGAATATTCTCCTATTCTTGCTAGTCGCATTGGAATCTCATCAGACGAAGGACTGAAGCGAGTTGTAGAGGAGATTCTACGTGTTGTCAAGCCTTCATCGTTGCCAGTTCTAAGGCGATCAATGCTCCCGCAATCTGCAATTAGGTTCGATCGCATAACTGTACCTAACCATCCCAAAGCAGGCAAGGAGACAAGTCGTCCTGCTCGCTGTCCATTTGATCTTGAATGTGCTCACTATTTTGAGTTCGGACCTACAAATCCAATATTGGATGTCACGGTTGTAAATCACTCGAAAACACCTGTCCTTATTCGTTCGATTGGCATTGAGATTGTCTCCGTAGCTCAGGTTTGGTGGATCGGAGCAATCATTGAGCCATACACTGTAGAAATTTCGGCAGTTGCAGTAATTGAAATGCCTGATATCTGGGCTATGTTAGAAGAAAAAGGAATAAACCGAAACTTCAAGACATTAGCAGATGTAGGGAAAGATATCCCACCACAAGAAATAAACCTAAAGCTCTTTGGGCAACTTGAAGATCCTATCCAGTTGGATGCCAACACACCATATCGGTACATTTTGGGTTTAAGCAGTTATCTTAAAAAAGTCCCCGATTACTCTATCGTCAAGCTTTGGATTGATACTAATGCTGGTCAATTCTGTTCAGCGCCAATCTATTTAAACGTCCCTGGAAATATTCTACACGAAGTTGGTCGAGAGGAATTCGAATTATCTGAGATGATGGCTGAGTCTGACAGGCTATTCAGAGAAGGAAATTATCCTGATGCAGAATCTAAATTAAAAGCTGCATATGATATTAGTCAACGTGTATCAGGCAATGATAGTCGTGAAACAGCAAGAATAGCTCATAACCTTGGCGTCACATTCTTTAACCAAGGTAAGTATAAACAAGCTGAACGATTCTATAGGATTGCATTACCTGCCATGAAAAAACACGTAGGCGAAAAGGAATTTGCGAGGTGCTTACAGGATTTAGCACTCGCTTGTCAACGGCAAGGCAAGCATGTAGAAGCCCAACAGATATCATTGCAGGTATCACGTCTTGGATTACCCGAAAAAGAGCCTACAGTAACCCAGGAATTCATGGACGAACTTAACGAAGCAGAAGAGCGTGAGAATTACGAAAAAGCCATAGAAATGAATAAAATACTGCTAAAGCAGGCAGAAGAATATTATGGAGGAAAACATGAGATTACTGCAAGTATGCTTAATAGGCTAGGTAGTGTCCTTTATAGAAAAGGGAATACAGAAGAGGCAGGACATTATTTAAAACGAGCACTGGAAGTACGTGAAGCATTACTGGGCCCCAATCATCCTGACCTAGCTCAATCACTAAACAACTTAGCTGCAGTATTGCGCGATGGAAAACATTTTGACGAAGCTGAGCAATTTTATAAAAGGGCGATGAATATCCTAAGAAGTCTTGGAGAAAAAGGCAGAAGTAATCTAGCAACAGTCATGAAGTTTTATGCTATCCTTTTAGAGCGTACCGGACGCAAAGATGAAGCTCGTACAATGAAGCTTGAGGCTGAAAAGCTTGAATAGCACTAAAACAAATCTTATGTTTAACTATTGCTGAAAACTTAGAATGTCGAACAAGCGGATGCAGCCAGACCTCGCTGTCGCTCGGCTGCTGATCCGACGCATTCGCTGATAAAGATGGCGATAGATAAGGACGAAAAGACCGAGTTAAGTTGGCTAAAAAGCAGGTCATAAACCATTGACAATAAACTGTAAACTGATTCATATCCTGTTAATCCCGTTATCCCGTCCATTTCTTCGTGACCTTCGTGGCCTTCGTGGTGATAAAATGAATCCGTGAAACTTATCTTGCCGTAGCTTTATACGAAGGCAGATCTGTGGTTCCCTTTCTTACCCGATACCCTAACCCCTAGACCCTAGACCCTATTCTTTATGCGCCGTCGTTCCCGCCGCGAAACCGAATATATTCAAATCCTCATCCTCCGTCGCCTTGCTTAGATGTTCGTTCACGTATTCCCCATCGATCACGTATTTCTTCGCCCCCCCGGGCGCCTCGAAACTGATCTCTTCCAGTATCTTTTCCATCACCGCGTACAACCGCCGGGCCCCGATGTTTTGCTGGTTCTTATTGATCTCGTACGCCTTTTCCGCCATCGCGCTGATGCCCTCGGGCGTAAATTCCAGCTTCACCCCCTCCGTCTGCATCAACGCAATCTGTTGTTTGGTCAGCGCATTCCGCGGCTCTACCAGGATCCGTTTGAAATGACCGCTGTCCAGGTCCTTCAATTTCACCCGAATCGGAAACCGCCCCTGCAGCTCCGGCATCAGATCGCTCGGCTTATTCCGACTGAACGCCCCCGCCGCAATGAACAGGATATGATCCGTCCGCACCATACCGTGACGCGTATTGACCGTCGTCCCTTCCACCAGCGGCAGTAAATCCCGCTGCACCCCTTCCCGCGAAACGTCCGGACCATAACTTCCCCCGCCGGTTATCTTTTCAATCTCATCCACAAAAACAATCCCCCCCTCTTCCGTCCGCTGAATCGCCGTATCGATCATCG
>CAYVFQ010000074.1:0-4075 GCA_964451045.1 uncultured archaeon | reverse complement strand
GCTCAACACGGAACAGAATGTGTTAGATGATATTTCCTCGTCACTTCAGAAAAGATTAGTCGCATGGTCTCATCCAGGTATTACTGCTAAGGTATTATGGAAACAGGATTCAGAGACTTCTGTAAAGGTTGAGGAACCATGGGCTTATATAAGATTAGGGGAGAGGGGATTCGAAGGTGACCTTGTTAGATTTGGTCTTGGTTTGCAACGTTCTTTTTTGCTTGCTTTGTTACAAGAATTGACAACTCTAACAGATGAGACAGCACCGACTCTTATTATGGGTATTGAGGAACCAGAAATCTATCAGCATCCACCACAAATAAGGTATTTATCCGAAACATTATTAGATTTGTCAGAAAAAAATTCCCAAATCATAGTTTGCTCACATAATCCGTTGTTTATACCTCAGGATAATGTTGAGGCAGTTCGTATAGTACGAGAAAGGAATGATCCTAGTGAATCTTTCATATCCCAAGTCAAATATGTTGAACTAGCAGACGTTCTTAAAAAAGCGGGTCAAAAACCGTTAAAGGAATCTGGTATCCTAGCTAAGTTGTATCCTTCTCTGAATCCTACGGTTAATGAAATGTTTTTCTGTAATGTATTAATTTTAACTGAAGGTATTGAGGACCTTGCATATATATCAACATACATGATGCTTACGGACAGATTTGCAGAATTCAGAAGATGTGGATGTCATATAGTTCCTTTGGGTGGCAAAGGTGAGATTATTAAACCATTAGCTATGTCAAATATCCTCAAAATACCATCTTTCGTTGTATTTGATGCTGATACCAATGAGACCGAATCTTCTGTAATAACTAAACATAAAAACGAGAATAAAGTCATCTTGGAATTATTGAATTACAATGGAAGAGACGAATGGCCAAGTAATAATATATTTGAATCTAATTTTACAATGTGGAAAACTTGTATTTCGGATGCAATTAAAGATGAATTTCAGGATAAATGGGATGACTATAAGGATCAAGCAGAAACATATTATGGAAAACCAGGAGGATTAAGCAAAAATCCGTTATTAATCGCTAAAGCATTAGAACTCGCATGGGATAACAAACAGAGATCTAAATTACTTTCTATCTTATGTGAAAATATTATCACTTTTGCAAAGAAGAATTATAGATAATTCAAATGTTAGATAAGGAGTTTAGGAGCTTCTGACAATATACCAGGAATTGTGAAATCAGTATCTAACCTTACATTAGAGTTCTTTGAGTAGTATTTGAAAATTTTTAAATGGAGGTTCTTATGACTGACATCGATTCTCTGAAACCCGAGGAAATCTGTTTTGTTATTTGTCCCATCGGTGAGCCAAATTCGGAAACGAGGATAAGGTCCGATAAAGTCCTAAAGCACATAATAGAAGCAGCTGCTAAAGACAATGGTCTGGTTGCAGTACGTTCCGATTTAATATCTGCCCCTGGAATTATTACGTCTCAAATAATAAGACACATCCTAAATGACAGAATGGTTGTAGCGGATCTTTCCGATCACAACGCGAATGTTTTCTATGAACTTGCTTTAAGACATGCATTTAGAAAGCCATTGGTCCAGTTGATTTCAAGTGATCAAAGAATTCCCTTCGATGTACAGGGTACTAGGGTCGTCAAGTATGGTTTGGATTTAGATAGTGCCTCTCAAGCGCGTAATGATGTTTCTAGACAAATTAAAACAGCACTATCTCCAGATGTTGAAGTCGAATCACCAGTCACAATAGCAGCACAAATTGAAGAACTAACCCGAACTACCTTACCAGAAAACCAATTCATCATAAAAACATTATCTGACCAAATTGATAATGTGAACAAAACGCTTTCCGATATGAGCAAACTAGTTTGCAGACCTGAAGATCTTAAGCAAAGTATTCCACCGATGATCAAAGATCAGTTGGAAGATATTCTGCGTAGATATGCAGAAGAAATAGACCTACTGAAATCTGTACGATTTGCAGGTGTTACTGGAATATTTAAAAGAAGAGAAATGGGAATAAAAGCTTTTGCACGTGCTATCGATGAGGAATCGACAGCTATCTGGATTGTTGGGTCATCATTAAAGGGTCTTTTACAGAAAGATGAATATAATATTATAGCCGAAAAATTAAGATTTAAAAGTGACAAAGGGCTTGTTCAGGTAAGATTCCTTCTTACTCATCCAATTGTAGCAGATTTTCGAGCTAGTCAAGAAAATAGAGGTTTCACAGAAATAGGAATGGAAATAATAAGCACATTAGAAAAATTGAAAGAATGGAATCAAGATTTTTGCTCATTCAAACTTTAATTGTGAACCCCTACCTGTTTCGCAATAAAAACAACTCGACAAATGTTTATTAATCCTTATCCATACATCTCGGTATCCTATGATTCACCCTGTTTTATTGTTGAGTATTCTTCGGAAGCAGGTTCCGATAGACCTTGTTACTTCTATGACGAATTTAATAGTCGTCATTTTGGAGCTTGGGATACCGATCTATCAATAGAAGTCAAGGATTTTGATAGAACTATAAGTCAATGTCGAAGTATGTTATCAGAGTATGCAAAGAATGTAGAGAACCTGTTGTCCCGTGGAAAGACTTTCGTTTAGAAGTCTGCGGGATTTGGGAATCGGTGATTCAGTACCATCTTGGTTTATACAAATGTAATTACAAGTTCCAACTTACAATCCGAAGATCAAGTGGTAAATCAAGTGGCCTTTGCTTCCTACCACCAATCTGCAATTACAGCAGGTCATCTATTTCCGTATCACATGGGGCATCCGCCAGCTTTAGTCGCAAGCCAGAATAACCCTTCCCCCTCCGTCCCCCTCTACCCACTACAATTTTTGTATTATTTTAGTGGTGAAAAGGATGGGAGCGGAATATATGAGGGGAGTAGTAAAGAGTTGAAAAAATGAACCTGTTACTATACAAAGAATTAACAATTTTGCCCATGGCAATCGTCCGCTTGGATTTTTCCGCCAAAGGCGGACCCCTGCCCGACGAATGGCAGGCGGGCGCCTCTGGTGGGGAGTCTTTAACCTTAAACTTTAAACGCTTTTGCCTTTATTGAACCTTTGAACATTTGAACTTTTTTCGAGCTTTAAACGCCTTGTTTTTATTGAACCCTTGAACTTTTGAACTCTTGAACTTTGTACTTAAAACCTCAAATTTTGAATCTATCTGGACAACGAAAAATAAAAAAATGATCCACAAAACACCCCCAAGCCCCCCACGCCCCCCAAACCCCCCAGAACCAACCGAGCCGCGTAGCCGAGAGATTTCAGGAGTGCGGAAGCTCGCTTCCGCAAGCATTAGCAAGCTAATACACTCCGTTTATTTTTCTTTTGTTTTAAGCCTTGAACTTTGAACATTAAACCTTAAACGCCTTTATTTCTCTTGACCCCTTGAACCCTTCAACAAAAAACCAGAGCCCCGATATTCCGGAGCTCCAGTTTTCACTTTCGATTTAACCTTAAACTTTGAACCTTGAACTTGTTTTTAATACATGTCTCCGCCATATCCGCCGCCGGGTGGCATCGGAGGGGTCTTCTTCTCCTCCGGCTTGTCGGCGATCAGAGCTTCGGTGGTCACCAAAAGCGAGGCGATGGACGAAGCATTCTCTAATGCGATTCTGGTCACCTTGGTCGGATCGATCACGCCCGAGGTCATCAGGTCCTCGTACTTGTCGGTCTCGGCATTGTAACCGAACGCACCGGTTTTCATTTTCACCTGATTGACCACGATCGAGCCCTCGATTCCGGCATTCTCGGCAATCAGACGAATCGGCTCCTCTAAAGCTTTCTTCACGATGGCAACTCCGACCGCTTCATCACCCTCCACTTTCAGCTTATCCAAAGTGGGAATGGCTCTCAACAGAGCAACGCCGCCGCCAGGAACGATTCCCTCTTCGACCGCCGCGCGGGTAGCATGCAGCGCATCCTCCACCCGGGCTTTCTTCTCCTTCATCTCCGTCTCGGTGGTGGCGCCCACGTTGATGACCGCCACGCCGCCGGCCAATTTAGCCAGGCGCTCCTGCAGCTTCTCCTTGTCGTAATCCGAGGTGGTCTCGTCGATCTGCTT
>CAYVFQ010000073.1:0-4105 GCA_964451045.1 uncultured archaeon | reverse complement strand
GGATCATCCTTGCCGTTCCGGTAATCCACCCAGACGACAACGAAATTGCCCGCACAATTGGCGGCAACCACCGGATCGCTGTGTCCGGCATAATTTGGCAGGTCATTCACCCGCACGTTGGAGCCCTGAGGGGTTCCCGAGGAATCGTACCTTTGAAAGTAGACGTCGGCAAACTCGTCGTCCCCGCCGGAACGGTAATCCATCCAGACGACGATGAAATCACCGGAAGGGGTTTTGGTAATTTCCGGTCGGGCTTGATCGCACCCACCGCTGGTGTCGTCATTCACTAAGAAATCATCGACGATCGTATAAAAAACCTTTTGATCCGAAAAGGAAGTTACCTCTCCGCTCGGAAGTATCTTAAAGGCAGACACAGAATAAGCCGGACTAAACGATAAGCAGGAAATCAAAAAAGCGAAAATAACCGGAACTACTTTGAGGAATTTTTTGCAAGGACGCATATTTTATCTCTTCCCTGAGAGGTTAATTCAATCGAAATTAATCTATCGATATCAAGGATGATGTCAAGAATTTAAATAACGTCCCGCTTCAATTTGCCCGTTACCTGATAGCGGCACGGACCGGGTGTCCATGACGAACGAAACTGCAGACATTTTTTTCTCTGCCTTTGTTTTAGTTGTGGACCGTGGACGGTCGACTGTGGACATCTTCATTCCGCTCCCATCCTCTTCACCACTAAAATTGTTGAGAAATTGTAGTTGTGGAAAGAAACCCTGGATAGAAACCCGCCGGAAGAAAGCTGAAAATGACTACTAGATCAAAACAAAGCGTGACAGTAGCCAGAGGTGCCTGAGCTATTAGCAACAAATCATAAAAATGAGTGAGAGACGGAACTACTCACTACCAAAGCTTATCCTTTTTTGAAAGATTACATTTCACACAAAGGAGTTGACCATTCTCCAATATTGTCCTACCACCTCTTATCCAAGGTTTAATATGGTCTGCATGCCAGGCATATTCAGAAACTTTCTTAGAGCATTTACGACATATTCCCTTGTACTTGGCGAATATCTCAGCTTTCTGACTATCATCGAATAGCCTTTTAGGATCAAGTTCAATTATGCCTAGACTTGGGAATTCCCTATAGAAACCCACCATCAAAATACGGAATCGTCCCTCGATTGCATTTCTTGAGTTTGCAGAGCTTGTCATATATAGTTTATATTCATTGTCTTTTGCTCTGATAGGTTCAGAGCTTAAATACCAATCCAAAAAGGAATCATAGAAAGTTTTTGTTAGCTTTGTTGTATTTAGTAAATAGGAGACTAATAAAAATAGATTGATTGTCTGTGCTCTATTCAAAGAACGCGACTTTTGTGGGAATAGTTTTTGCAGAACGTCAAGTGTGTCCTTGAGATTATCAAGAATGCCTTTTGGTACTGATTTCTTATAATCGGTATACATTTTAGACAAAGTTCTATCTCTAGTATCTGCCAACCCGTAATTGAGTCCAAGCATCATCATCTGAGCACAGACTTGAGCATGTGCAAATCTTCTATTCGAGAAACTAACTTTCTCAAAAAACGGGTGCTTTGACATTTCTCGAATTGTAATTGTCATTTGCCCGGGCATAGAATTACGAACTTCTGCAGGGCTTAGCGGTGTTCCATTATTAAGACGATAAAATAAATCTGCAATTTCATCTTCGGTCGCATCATAGATAATTACAATATCCAAATTGCATTTGTGGATCCTTTCAACTTTTATTCTTGATTCCAAATCGCTGTATACTTTTTCAGAAACCTCATATAATTTCTCTTTAATTAATAATTGTTCTGCTTCTTCACTTAGAGGGAATTTATTGTTCATGAAGTCCCATATGGCTCGCATTCTCTGTTGTCTATCAATAATTTCATATTGAAAAGTATTGTTCTTTAGCTCACGCAAATATATCTTTGGTACATCTATCTTTCTCAAAATACTATCAATAAGTATTTGTTTTTGTTCTAGCCTCCATACTGATGAACGCTGATAAGTTGGATTGGGGTTTATATCATTTTCGTATTCCTTAAAAGTTAGAAGAGGCCAGTGTTCTTGTCTAGTTTCCATTTATCTCTCCTATTTAATAAATATGGGGTTAGGGTTAAAAGACAATCCAATTATGCCGGTCATTAAATTATTGAGACGTTGACCTACGCCTCCCCATGATATATTTGATCAAACCATCAGAAATGATATCAGGCACAAAAAGTAGGGCTCTAAGTCCTTTGTCTTGTCCATTCTTCCTTCGGATGTAATAACTTGGAAAGTCTATCGTATTCGAATAGGACTTTTTGACTTAAATGAGCCTTGATTCTTCTAGTTGCAAGTGTCACATAATGAGGTTCTATATCGTATCCAACATAATGCCTTCCATCCTTCAATGCAGCAAGACAAGCGGTTCCACTACCACAAAAAGGGTCCAAAACAACATCTTCCTTGAAGGTGTATAGTTGGATTAATCTATGGGGTAATTCTTCTGGGAAAGGAGCAGGATGACCGATACTACGGGCAGAGACAGCAGGAAAAGTCCAAATACTTTTTGTCCACTCAATGAATTCTTCCTTCGTAATGGTATCTTTCTTATCACCGCGTTTCCTTGAGAATGATTCCTTTGAGAAAATTAGAATATATTCATGAATGTCCCGCAACACAGGATTTCCGGCTGATTGCCAGCTTCCCCATGCTGTTGAAGGGCTAGCGCTTGATGCCTTGTTCCAAATGATTTCACCACGCATAAGATAACCAAGTTCAATCATTATCTCTATAATGTAACCGTGGAGTGGTATGTATGGCTTTCTCCCAAGATTGGCTAAATTAATGCAAGCCCTCCCACCGGTCACTAGCTTTTTGTAAGTCTCTGCGAATACGTTTTTCAACAAGCACTTATATTCTTCCAGGGACAGATCTTTGTCATATTCTTTTTTCACATTGTAAGGCGGTGAAGTAACCATCAGATGAATACTGTAATCTGGTATCTCGTTCATAACCTCACTTGATTTGCAATAAATCTTATCGAGTTTTTCTGCTGGAATTTGGTTCTCAATAAATTTGACCCTTTCAGATGGATGCTTGCCCGCATACATTTTGCTATCATAAAACGCCGAGGAATCGTGATTGATACGTCCTGGTGTGCCAAATGAACTTGTCTTTGTTCCGTTGCGTCTGTATTTATTATCCTTCATCTCTATTTATTCCTTGATTAGTCTTAGGAATACTGCTGCTTTTTTTTCGTAGGTTTCTTCCCGATTTGCAGTTTCGATAATCCGGCCTAGTTCTTTCTTGCTTTTCATGCTGGAAAAGAAGTTCATCTCCTCTGACAACAAAACATAAAACGCATTCTTTAGTTCTTCAAAATTATCAAATCTTTTAAATCCATATTTCTCAGTCTTTTTTACATTCTCACCGTTGTCATCTAATGGCTTGGGGTTAACTGACCAAAAACCTTGAATGATACCAGCCACCTTAAGATGGTCAACCTTCGAATAATAGCTGTTTGTAATAGGTGTGTTGCCCATCACAATAATGGGAATCGTAGAAGCTTTAAAACTTGAAACTCTTATATTAATGCTCTTGCCTATACCCTTCAACATTGAATCTGAGCGCAAAAGACCCGGATTACCCTGATGTGTTCTATAATCCCCTATACATCTTAGTGTTTTATCTTCAAGCAATTCCCAGTTCCAGACAATTGACATTTTTACTTCAATAATGGCTAAAATATCTTCTGGTTTTTGGTTGATATTTTTGCTTTTTGAAATAACAACGTCTGCAGGAGACATATTTGTTAAGACAATTTCATCGCAGATTGCACCCTGAACAGCAAAAAATCCTTTATCCTTGACTACCTCTTGGACCAAATCTGTTGTCCACTTCTCAGTAAAGCTACCAATTAACGAATTTCTACTTTGAAGCGTATTTTTCTTGCCCTTATAACCTTTAGGCCAGTATGCGAAATATTTGTTTTCACCAGTTACGTAAAATAACTGTTCGGCGGTAGCAAACTTCATGGATTGAATAAAAAATCTTCTTTCGGTGTCTTTGTTCCACAGTTCCATAATGAGAACGATTCCACCTTAATAGAATTAAGAGTTAAGTTCCTTCC
>CAYVFQ010000072.1:0-4166 GCA_964451045.1 uncultured archaeon | reverse complement strand
TGATAACGTTCCTGCTACCCAGCGAATATCTGCCTCAGCTTTTTACCAAATTCAAATTAAAAGGGATGTGAAAGATAATTTTGGAAACACCTACTCAAGAATTTCTAATTAGCATTTTTTCGGCAGGTATTGCGATGGCCACCCCTATCTTATTTGCGGCACTAGGGGAAATCTTCGCCGAGCGCTCGGGAGTGGTGAATCTCGGAGTCGAGGGGATGATGGCAGTTGGAGCTATCTGTGGGTTTATAACGGTTTTTTATACAAATAGCCTTTGGTTAGGGATAGTATTCGGGATGATCGCAGGTAGCTTAATGGCCTTGATTCATGCTTTTCTTAGCATAACCGTTCGCGCTAATCAAATAATTAGTGGAATCACAATTTGGATCTTAGGCACGGGTATATACCTTTTTTTGTTTAGAACGAGTTTTGGTATACGCGCCATCCCTCCCACTATAGAGGGCTTTAAAGCCATCAAGGTTCCTGTACTCGGTCAAATCCCCATACTTGGCCCAATTTTCTTTCAACAAGATATCTTAGTTTATTTTGCGCTGATTTCAGTGCTTCTTTGTGCAATCGTTTTGTCTCGAACCACTCTCGGTTTAAAGATCAGAGCGGGGGGAGAGAACCCATTGGCTGTGGATGTGCTAGGAGTAAACGTACATCGTATCCGTTATCTTTGCGTTATCTTTGGGGGACTAATGGCTGGATTAGGTGGAGCTTACTTATCCTTAGCAAGCTTAGCTATGATCCCGGAGAATATAACCGCCGGGCGTGGTTGGATAGCTATTGCGATTGTTATCTTTGGCAGGTGGAATCCTTATGGGGCTCTTGCTGGGGTCTTGTTGTTTGGAAGCGTGAACGCGCTCCAAATGCGGGTCCAAGCCCTGGGCATTGCAATTCCGTATCAATTTGTGGTAATGCTACCCTACATCCTAACAATTATTGCCTTAGTGTTGACGTACAAGAGAGCAATGGCACCAGCAGCGTTAGGCATTCCCTATACAAGGGGCGAAACATAATTTTAAGTGTATTTAATTGTTTTGACGCTTCAGCTTCATGTTTCCCTCCCAAGGTTCGGGTCGAGGGTCGCTTCAAACACCGCCGGAAGTTGACGCCCGAGTAGCGCCGCGAGTTTGTCATTCGCAAATACCAAGGGTTAAGATCATCCGCCAAGTGAGCCGATGGTTCGCCTCGTTGATCACGCTGGTTAGGGGTCCTAACGTCGGGGCGGCTGTCGGCAAGCGGCTGACCTAGCATTTGCCTATATTGATAGGACCGTCCTATCTATCAAATGGTCGACGCCCTGAGTTCTACATGGCCCATTTCTTGCACACCAAAGGTTTCGTGCGGTAATAGGAGTTCGTGTCGGTCGTCGAGTCGTGTGGGTTTGGGGCTAGAATTTAACCCCAAGGTCTTGTAGTTGGGCCGGCTCCCGCACCGTGGCTTCAGGTTCGATGGCCCAAAATAATCCAGGGCAAATCCCCTCCCCCACTATCTATTGGGTCTGATAATTTCTCCCTTAAAAATGATGGGCCCGAAGGGATTCGAACCTACACACAGGAAAATCAGGACCCAAACCAGACAGCCTCACAGCAAGCGAAAGAAGCCCGGGAGTCACAGCGTGGGTTCACAATTGGCGGCTCAAAATGGGTTCGGGTGCGCGAATCCCCCACGCGTCAACTTTAGTGAATTAAATAGTAGCTTATGAAAAGGCATTTACTATCTCTTAGATATGTCCGGGGCCGAAACGGGCAACCCCAAGAAGTAGTGCCCGACTCGATTCAGAACTTTAAGCAATGTTTAGTGGGCGCGAATCCCCTCCCCCGAACCATAAGTCAAAAATGTTGTTGTTACATTCTACATCTTCTATCATCGTGGGCCATAAGGGAAATTAGGATTGGCATACAGGACACGTATTAGTATTAATTAAGACCATATTTTATGAAGCTCATGAAAAATCTTAATGAATCAGACTGTTTGAAAATTGTGAAAGATAAGCTTGATAAACTATCGATAGCTCTGAAGGACAAAGAAAACGATTATCTGTTCTTTTCAGAGGCAGATTTTGGAGCATACATGCTTAATTTTCTTAACTCAGACAAACGTCTCGCATCTGTGAACGATAACGATGAAATCAGCTCTAAGCTAAATCTCGCTCACGCAGAATATGCAAGGAAAAATAAAAAAGGGAAGTTCACTGGGTGGTACGACCTTGTTATTTTAGATCCTGAAGAACTTAAGAGGCTCAAGGCAAAAGACAGTTTTAACTATCACTCGATTTTATTGGGCATTGAATTAAAGGTATTGTGGGATAAAGGTGCAAAGTACGTTTTGAATCAATTCGACAAAGATCTTGAGGCCTTTAGAGAGCATTCTAGCCATTACGCCAAAAGAGGTTTAATAGCGATAATAAACCAGGGGGCAGATTCTTCAGCGGGCCAAGAGGAAAGGATAAAGAATATTTTGAAGGGAATCAAGAGGTTCAAAGAAAGATGTGATCACGTTTCTTTTTTCTATATTGAAACGCCATCGATAATAGGGTCGATATGGATAGAATAAGATACTCCAAAAATAGGAACAATCAATTTACGAACATTATAAGTGTGCCCCCCTGAGGTTATTTGATTTAATGGATGTACTTTCATCACGCTTCAACTCCTGAACGCCTACTTAGACTTACCTGCAAGGTTAAAATTTATTGTGTCTATTGTCAGCTTTGAAAAAATTTTCTTAATTTTCTAACACTCGCAAGCCTTTCCTAAGTCAATCCGAGTATCTTTAGGAGTTTCTCACCGTGAAGATCGTCGACGTAATCTTCTGAGATATACGGGCCGCCTTTGAACTTGTATCTGCCTTTCTCCTTTTGGATTTTGAATTGAGGGCGACGGTAGGTTCCCTTTCCGGAGGTCATTTCCGGGGCTTCAGGGGCTACTAGGCTCCACGGCAGCACAAGTACTTTTGAATCCACCGTGTCGTGGATTATGTGAAAAACTCGCTCTGACCCCGACAAATGGGTGGCTATTTTCTTAGGCAAGTCTGACCAAATCGTTTTCCTCCTGTGTGTCCGTTTGATTACTCCTACGATCTGGGTGTTCCCCATCTTGATTCCAAAAGCCTTTGATTGACGTCTAATTCCGTATGGTTGAGGGTCGAAATCATAGCCATGCTGTTTGGCTTTTTCTTCAATCAATTTAAAAATGATTTTCTTATCCTTGTAATCTGAACTTTCAGTATCTAAACGCGATGATTGCCTGGGGATTCTTGGACTTGGCTGACTAACAGGGAATGTTATCTGGGAAGTCATATCTTCCTTAAGGTTGAATTCAAAAATTTTCTCCACCTGCTGCAAAATCCATTCTTGCCTTTCTTTGACGCTATCTTCCGACCAATTTCCATCGCGTAGCTGGGGGATGATTTTCTTGGAAACTTCAAATGCAGTTACACCGCCATGACCTTTTTCATACATATTTGCTTTGTCTTTAGGAGGATCATTTTGCTGCGCAACGTTTTTCTTTCCAGAAAGCAAGGTGAGATTGCCTATTTTGGATAGCCATCTTTTTGCCTGTTCTTCGCCCCATATTGTTTTCCAAATGTCGTTCCTATACCAACTTTCAGGCAGAATGTGATCAACATGGAGTTTGTTGTCAAGTTCGATGAACGAGAGTTTTGAGTCATCTGTTTGTGCATATTCAGTCAATACAAGCAAAGGTTTGAGCCAGGATTTGCCATAAGCATCACCTTCCAAGCTTTCTTTCATTCGTTTTGTCACATTGTCTTCGACAATTTTCTTATTTATTTCGACCTTGATTTCATCTAATTTTTTTCTTTTTTTCAGCCAATCTATCAGGTTAAATGAGAATTGCTTGATTTTCGATGTTGTATATCCTGCTACCCAATATCTATAGTAGAGTTTCCTTAATTCTTTACATAATCCATCAAAGTCTTCAAACTCTTCACGTTTGGCTGCAGTGAGTATAGCTTTCCAAAAAACCTGATTTGGTAGATACCAGAATGAAAACATCAACTTCGACTCTATCTGGTAAATTTCATTGAAAGAATCGACAAATTTCTTAAAGTCATAGATGACCGTATTTGAATCTTTACCCTTGAATTTGTTGAGTAATTCGTTGTACAACGACCGTTTTGGATTCTGCGCCAGTAAATAG